>CAMYSW010000058.1:0-11320 GCA_947297425.1 uncultured Porphyromonadaceae bacterium | reverse complement strand
GTCTTACTTCAGGATCCTTGGTATACAGAAAAGATTGCACACTTTGACAGGGAGGTGATACCGGAGAGGCGTATGCATGCGAAAGGATCAGGGGCATTTGGCACTTTTACTGTTACAAACGATATTACTGAGTTCACACGTGCATCTATCTTTTCCGAGATTGGTAAGAAGACGGAATGTCTTGTTCGGTTTTCTACCGTGGCTGGAGAGAGGGGCGCGGCGGATGCCGAGCGCGACATCAGGGGATTTGCCATTAAGTTTTATACGGATGAAGGAAACTGGGACCTGGTCGGGAATAATACTCCGGTCTTTTTCTTGAGGGATCCGTTAAAGTTTCCTGATCTTAACCATGCTATTAAGCGGGATCCCAGAACAGGCATGCGTAGCGCTACAAGTAATTGGGATTTCTGGACACTTATTCCGGAGGCGCTCCATCAGGTTACCATAACCATGTCTCCAAGAGGAATACCGTCATCGTTCCGTCATATGCATGGTTTTGGAAGTCATACTTACAGTTTCTATGACAAGGATAACAGGCGTATATGGGTGAAATTTCATCTGAGGACTTTACAAGGAATCAAGAACCTTACTGATGAGGAGGCGGAGAAGGTGATTGCAAAAGATAGGGAATCTAACCAGCGTGATCTTTTTGAGGCAATAGAGCGTGGCGAGTATCCGCGTTGGCTGATGCAGGTCCAGTTGATGACCGAAGAGGAAGCGCGGCAATACCATATCAATCCGTTTGACTTGACAAAGGTGTGGTATCATAAAGACTTTCCGCTTAGAGACGTAGGCATTCTGGAACTTAACCGGAATCCCGAGAATTTCTTTGCGGAGATCGAACAGGCGGCTTTCAATCCAATGAATATTGTTGAAGGAATAGGTTTTTCTCCGGATAAGATGCTTCAGGGAAGGTTGTTCTCTTATGGCGATGCCCAACGTTACCGGCTCGGGGTCAACCATAATCTGATACCTGTGAATCGCCCGAAATGTCCATTCCATGCATATCATCGCGACGGTCAGATGCGAACTGATTCCAATTATGGAAGCACACTCCCTTATGAGCCTAACAGTTTCGGGGAGTGGAAAGATTCACCAGACCTGAAAGAGCCACCGTTGGAATTGCATGGAGCAGCTTATAACTATGATGAGCGAGAATATGATGATGACTATTATACCCAGCCCGGTAAACTGTGGCGTCTAATGCCGCCTGATGAGCAGGTTGTTACTTGTGAAAATACAGCGAGGGCTATGGAAGGAGTGCCGTTGTTTATCAAACAGCGACATGTGAGGGCTTGTCACAATGCAGATCCAGAGTATGGGCTGAAGCTGGCGAAAGCTCTTGGTATAAATCTTGAAGAAGCTCTTGTTGCAGAGGATCCCGCTCATCCAAAATGGGACAAAAGGGAATGTAATTGCAATAAGAATAAATAATGTTTAAGGATTGGATGAGGCTACACTGGAATGTGTGGTCTCATCTAATCATTAACACTCGTTGATAAACGAACAGTGTTAGTGTGAAAATAGTATAACTTCATGGAGCCGAGTGGTGGAAAGTCGTTTTATTTTTATATTTTTGCAGCCGAAACGAATAAAGGTGGTATAGAGTTATAATTCCCTTACCACTAAAAATAAATTAAACAGTACATTCAAATGCCCAAAATCACAGAAACCCGCATCAGCATGCTTCATGGTGTCTTGCTGATTGCATTGTTCGCATGCGCTGCCTTTTATATCGGAGAGGCGCAGTTCCTTAAGAACATATCGTTTAGTCCGATGATCATCGGTATTATTCTCGGTATGCTTTATGCAAACTCACTACGTAATAATCTTCCCGAAACATGGGTGCCCGGTATCCAGTTCTGTTCTAAGAAAGTTTTGCGTCTCGGTATTATCCTTTATGGTTTCCGCCTTACTTTCCAGGATATAGTGAATGTCGGTGTCGCTGGGATCGTGATAGATGTTATCATAGTTGCTGTAACTATCTTGGGTGGTATATGGATAGGTCGCCTTTTGAAAATGGATCGTGACACTGCGCTCCTGACTTCTGTTGGCAGTGGCATCTGTGGTGCCGCCGCCGTGCTCGGGGCTGAATCCACAATCCGTACCCAGCCTTATAAGACAGCTGTAGCTGTCGCTACGGTAGTGATTTTCGGAACGGTTTCGATGTTCCTTTATCCGATTGCCTATCGTTCCGGATGGCTTGACCTTACGCCTCAGGAGATGGGTATCTACACCGGTTCTACGCTTCATGAAGTTGCTCATGCTGTTGGTGCCGGTAATGCAATGGGCACTGAAATATCCAATGTATCCATCATCGTTAAGATGATTAGGGTCATGATGCTTGTTCCGGTATTGATTATATTGGGATTCTGGGTGGCTCGCAGAGGGGCTAAGAATGGGGCATCTGCAGAAAAAGGTAAAGTGAACATACCCTGGTTCGCAGTCGGTTTCCTTGCAGTTATAGGTTTTAATTCTTTAAATCTTCTGCCTTCAGTTTTTGTTGATGCAATAAATTATTTCGACACATTCCTCCTGACTATGGCGATGGCTGCTCTTGGAGCGGAAACAAGTATCGACAAGTTCAAGAAAGCCGGTGCAAAACCGTTTGTTCTTGCTTTCTGTCTTGATGTATGGCTTATTATAGGCGGATATATTCTCGCCAAATATCTTGCTCCCCTTTGCCTTTGATTAATTGAATTAGTTTCGCATACATTAAAAAATTATCAGCACCTGGAAACAGGTGCTGATAATTTTTTAATCACTTCAATGTATGATGCCGGATTATCAAGCCGGTTATTCTTTTTTCTTACGCTTCTTTGCCGGATCGCAGGTGAGTCCGACACCTAACTTCTGGAAAATCTTATGATCCACTTCTCCAAGCATCACGGTGGAATGCACTTGACAGCCGTTGAGCTTTTGCAGCTCGGCAAGTGCGAGACGGCAATTTTCATCATGGGTTGAAAGTACAGATAACGCAACAAGCACTTCATCCGTGTGAAGTCTTGGATTGTGACTATGCAGGCAATTTATTTTCATTTCCTGAATAGGTTCTATCATCTCTTGTGGAATCAGTTTTACCGAATGGTCAATTCCTGCAAGATGTTTCATGGCATTGAGCAATAGCGCAGCGCTCGGACCAAGAAGAGGAGATGTCTGTGCTGTTATTATAGTGCCGTCAGACAATTCTATCGCCGAGCAAGGGGCATCGTCTCTTTCAGCACGGGAGCGTGCTGCTGTCACAACGCGACGATAGGACACATCGATTTTTGCCTGATTGAAAAGCAGCGCAATCTTGTTGACCTCGCTGTCGTTGGTTTCACCTTGGGCAAATCGGTTCAAGGCGGTGAAATACCTGCGTATTATCTCATTGCGAGAGGCATCGCAGCACACTTCGTCATCGTTGATGCAGAAGCCTACCATATTTACTCCCATGTCTGTAGGAGATTTATAAGGATTGCGTCCATAAATGCCTTCGAACAGCGCGTTGAGCACAGGAAATATTTCAATATCGCGATTATAGTTGATTGCCGTCTCTCCATATGACTCAAGGTGGAAAGGATCAATCATGTTGACATCATTGAGGTCGGCGGTTGCAGCCTCATAAGCTATGTTGACAGGGTGTTTGAGTGGAAGATTCCATACAGGGAAAGTTTCGAATTTCGCATAACCGGCTTCCACGCCTCTCTTATGCTCGTTATAGAGCTGGCTTAGACATACCGCCATCTTTCCGCTGCCCGGTCCGGGAGCTGTAACAATCACCAATGGGCGACTTGTCTCGACATAATCGTTTTTGCCGAATCCATCATCCGAGTCGATAAGGGCAACATTGTTGGGATATCCTTCGATCGTGTAGTGGCAATAGGATGTTATGTCCATGCGTTTGAGCTTTTCGCGGAAAGAATCCGCGCTCGCCTGCCTTTTATAGTGGGTTATGACAACTGACCCTACATGGAATCCCCGTTTTATGAATTCTTCACGAAGGCGAAGCACATCCATGTCGTAGGTGATGCCGAGGTCTCCTCGTATCTTGTTTTTTTCAATATCGATAGCGCTGATCACGATTATTATTTCCGCTCGATCAGCAAGATTGCTGAGCATTCTCAGTTTGCTGTCAGGTTGGAAACCGGGGAGTACGCGGCTTGCGTGATGATCGTCGAAAAGTTTGCCGCCAAGTTCAAGATATAGTTTGTTACCAAACTTCGCAATTCTTTCTTTAATATGCTCAGATTGTATTCTGAGATATTTGTCGTTGTCAAATCCGTATTTCATAACGGGATGCAAAGTTAATAAATAATCGGCAAATTTAGAAATCGCATATTCCAAAAAATATGATTAAATTTGCAATTCAAACCCCTTCATGAATCGTGAAAAGAAAGAATATAAAAGATTCCACTATTTATATAATTATCTTCTGTGTAGTGGCTTTCATCGCCATATGTGCTTTTAGTCCGAAAGATACGCATAGCGGTGATAAACAGGCTAAAGCTGCAGACGGCAATAGATGGATAGATACCCTTGCTAATAGTTCGTCTGACCATACCCTTCTCTATCCGATGGAAAAAGAGATAGAATATTTCATGTCAAAATGGGATATAAAAGGGATGTCTTTGGCAATCTCCAGAAACGATTCTCTTGTTTTTGCAAAGGGTTTCGGATGGGCTGACAAGGAGAACGGGATTAGGATGGAAGCAAATTCCATAATGCGTATAGCGTCAGCTTCGAAACTTGTTACGGCGGCTGCAATCATGAAACTTGTTGAGCAAGATAAGCTTAAGTTGGAGAACCGGGTGTTCGGTCCGCATGGAATATTGAACCGTAAGGATTTTACGGAAGCGATTAAAGATAGCCGTGTTGAAGATATCACGGTTGAAAATCTGTTGCGCCATCAAGGAGGCTTCACTTTGGGAGCAGGGGATCCTATGTTTAATACGGTGGAAATTAAAAAAGCTAAAAAGCTTGCGAAAGCTCCCACCAATGAAGAACTGGTGAAGATAGTACTGAACCGACGGTTAGGGTTTGAACCCGGAAATGGCAGACGTTATTCAAACTTCGGATATATGTTGCTTTCATTAGTGATAGAGAAAGTCAGCGGTCAGAGCTATTGGGATTATGTAAAGTATAATATTCTTGAACCTGCGGGAGCATATGGTTTTATGCCCGCTACGAACTATTACGGGGAACGCAATCCCCGCGAAGTCAGATATTACTCCCCCGATGCAGAGCCGGTGGAGGATATTAATACATTCGGCAAGATGGTGGACCGTTGTTACGGTGGTGCCAATATTAATGCGCTCATGGGCGCAGGAGGGTGGTGTTCGTCGGCTGCCGGTTTATGCCGATTGGTTGCTGCAATAGATGGTGCCCCGATGGTTAAGGATGTGCTCTCTCCTTCGAGTGTGAAGCAGATGACGGCTTATGAAGAGAATGAAAAACTTTGTTTCGGCTGGACGGATGCAGATGAGAGAGGGAAATGGAGCAGAAGCGGCACATTATCCTCCGCACATGCCCTGATTGAAAGATTCCCCGATGGTGAATGCTGGGTCATAACAACAAATTCCGGAGTCTGGACAGGATTTCGATTCTCCCGAGATTTGTCGCGCCTTATTGAGCGTCTGAGGGGGCGCTACTCCTGTAAGCTGCCTTCGCGAAACTTGTGGTAATTATTCCTCCTGTGACCATCGCTATGGCAGATACTGCCAAAACTGTTGTCGCACCGCAGGATTTAAGCAGGATAGGAATTATGAAGACTCCGAATACGGCTCCGATTTTTCCTATTGAAGCGGCGAGCCCAACTCCTTGTCCCCGTTGTGAAACAGGGTATATTTGAGGTGGTAATATGTATGTAATAAGATGTGGACCTATATTTAAGAATAGTTCAAATGCCATAAATGCTCCTATTGAAATCCATTTGTTCCAACTAAAATGATAAGATAGAAGCAATACTGTAAGTGAAATGGCGCACATCCAGAATCCGAAGGACTGGGTTTTTACAATGCTCCTACCTTTATTGATAAGGATAAGTCCGATAACGAATGCCGGAAGGATGATGCAACTTATCCATAATGTTATTCTTACGGAATCGGTTACATGCAATATCGGGTTTTCCAAGGGATTGAAATGTTCAAGACCGAGTGCCATGATCAATATTGGAAGGAACACACCTATTCCATATACTCCCATGCCTTCACATGCCCATGGAATCCCGCTGAATATGACTTTTTGCCAGTTGCTTTTTATAAATTTCCATGTTGATATCTTGCATGTTTGGGCAGTTTTTGTCTCATTTTTAGCATTCTCTATTGTTGCTTCCTGACCGAAGAATCTTTTAGCAGCCTTTTCGGCTTCGGCTATGCGCCCCTTGTTGATAAGCCATTGTGGGCTTTGGTAAAAGCGTAGGCGCAGAATCAACATCAAGGCAGACATAATGGCAATTATCCATAAAAGATGTTGCCATGAATCTCCGCTTTTCCAATATGATAGAAGACCGAGGCAGATGGCAGCTACAATTATGTTGCCAAATGCGCATGCTGCTTTTGTCACGCCAACCATTAGGGATCGGTAACGGCTTGGCATCAGTTCTGAAACATAATCCGAGTCAAGACTATATTCACCCCCAATGCCAAGTCCAATTATGAAAAGGCAGATGATCAGAGATGTTACCGATGGAAATATTATCCCTATTATTGAAGCGATGCAAACAACAGCGGGACAGAATCTGAAAAAGAAAAGGTAACCGTAGCGATCGCTCAGTTTGCCGAAAAATACTGATCCGCAAATTATGCCTATGAGGTCTGCTGCACCTATTAACCCTTGCATAAATGATGACAGTTCCGGATGAAGGACAATATTCAATATGGGGATGATGATGCCGGCAAGGGTCGCTACGGCAGTGCCAATCATCTGTCCGAGTGATGCAACGAAGACAATATAGTAATGTCTCGGCGTCATTTTCATGGAAGCGATATCTGTCATCATCTATTATATTATTTGTCGGATGGTTGCAGGAAAGAATATTTTGGGAACAGGAATAGCCATGTGGCTATGCAGAAAGGACCGGTAAGTGTCGGCAACCCCATAGGAGCGAAGAATGCATTCATTGCAGCTTGGATGAATACAGTGGAAATTATTCCTACTATCGCCCAGATTGCGGAACGCCAGGTGTGTCCGCAAAATGTATCTCCGAGTGCAATACCGGTAAGCACGGCACTAAATCCATAAAGTCCGTTAGCTATATCTTCCCCGGGTCCGTTCCAGAATATTACTATAAGCAATGATAATGCAGATGCTATGGCTGCCCACATGGCTGCCCGCCAGCTTTTAACGGCAAGGCCGAGGAGAATAAATATTCCGGTAACCCATGAATTGATAAGAAATACTTGTGATATGCCCTTAAGCCAATATACCACGAGGCCTTCAAAGTGAAGGTTAAGTGGCTGATGAACGCCTATCGGAAGTTCAGGAGTGGACATGTGTATTGGTGGCATGCCATGTAAGAGTCGTGATGCGAGCAGGAAGAAATATGTGCATAATACAAACGGGAATGTGAATGATGAAATTTTCCATCGGTCAAGCACATTGTCCATGCCTGTGCGTACCCATGTGGTCATGGCTGAGCAAAGTATCAGGGCAAGCCACATCCAGATCGTATTGCCAAGAAATGTAGGGAAGGCACATCCTACAAGACAGCCGTTGAATCCCCATAGTCCTTGAGCTCCATTGTGATCCGGAAGTTGCAATATATATCCGGTGAGCGTTGAAACGATCATCCCTAAGAACATGCCCCAGGCAACGATCCCTATCCCTTCTTCATATGCACCCCAGAATATTCCGAACATGATCAGGAGTCCTGACCACATGGAGTCTTGGAACATAACCTGCCCGATGCCGCGTAGTAATGTACGGGGGTACGTGCGTACTGTTGATTTTAATGTGTAAATAAGTGCCATGTCAAGATATTAATTAAACAGTTTTCAGTGGAGTTCAAATTGAAGTGAACCCTTATAAAAATTAAACGTTTTTAATATAAATTAGTTTTTGCGTATAGGTGGTAAATACACTCACTTAAGGGAGATAGGAGAGGGATAAATAATATTAATGGTTATGAATGTTCATACTTTTGCTAATTTTTTGAGGAGCAGGGGAGTGCTTATGATCCTGCATGTTGCTATCATGCTTCTTTCGGCATGGCTGATTTATAATATTTCGGTAGATACGTTTTCGAATGTTTCATTTTATGAAGAACCGAAATTTCAGCATCAGCAATTTTGGATTTGCGTGGTCTTTATGGCAGATTTCTTTATTGAGTTCTTCCTTTCTAAAGATAAGAAGCATTATCTTGCCACTCATTTTGTTTTTTTCATTGTTTCTATCCCGTATCAGGCGATACTATATCATTTTGGATGGGAATTGTCGAAAGAGGTAGCATATCTTGTCAGGTATATTCCATTAGTTCGCGGAGGGTATGCGATGGCTATAGTTGTCAGCTGGTTCACTTATAATAAGGCTACGGGACTTTTCTTCACATACCTTATTACACTTTTCTCAACTGTCTATTTTGCCAGTCTCACTTTTTACCTTTTTGAATTTAAAGTTAATCCCGGGGTGACCTCCTATCAGGATGCCTTGTGGTGGGCTACCATGGATGTCACTACTGTCGGTTCAAACATCGTTGCCGTCACCGGGGTGGGAAGGGTATTGTCTGTGTTGCTTGCCGCTTTGGGCATGATGATGTTTCCGATTTTTACCGTGTATGTCACCAACCTTATAACGGAACGAAATAAGGAGGCTGGAACTCACAATGATGAACTCTCCCTGATCAAGGCTTATCGCCAATTTGTAAAGAAACATCCTGATCAAGCAGACAATCTACGTGATGAAACATCAGGTAATGACACTCATCAAGATCATTTGTCTGATAAGCCGGGGATGAAATAAACCGGGATAAGCGAGCGAATAATTATTTAGGTGGGTTATCTATAATAGACTATTGTGCGGGTTTCTGAGGCTTCGAACGCTTCTTTTTGTGGTTTTGTGTATTCTCCATCCTCATTCATGTAACGGGATACCGATTCACCTTTGAATGTTCTTTGAGTCCAATTCCGCTCGTGGTCAAAATTAGTATAGGCAATTGTAAATTCAACTTCCCATATTTCATCCGGACCGTCAGATTTATATTTGCCTGACACTGGATTCATGTCTGTATCGAAGTCTGTGAATTTAAGTTCGAAAGTTGTACCGTCGCTTTCCCTACAACATGTTTTCTCAATGAAACCATCGGAATTGTAACTGATTTCATTGTCGGTAAATTCTGAGAATAGACTTGTCAAGACACCTTCTTCATTGAATGTAAGTGGGCTTGCAAGGCATGAGACGAACGGTGAATAATTATTTGTTTTGACAGTTTTAACCTTGCCATGAAGCCCGAATCTTTTAAGGTCTTCAGAATAATATGTCGGCATGCTATCTGTGTCAACAAGGTTTTCATTGGCGACAGGTTCAATCAAGACGGTGTCAGTATCCGTCATGGTTGTTGAATCGTGATTCTCATTTGTCCCCTTTACTCCACAAGAAATCATAAGTATTGCAGATACGGGTATTGTCAGTAAATTTTTTCTCATGATGTAATTGTCTGTCTTTAAATGCAAATATAGTGTTTTGTAACGTATTATGCAAGCAGATTTATATCCGGTTGTACAAAAAAAGTTCACCGATAAGTTACTGCTTATCGGTGAGCTTTTTTACAGATCATACCTGATTGCATGATCCCGTTGGGTAGTTGACTATCTATTGTTTGGGATTCAGTCGATATTTAAGGGAAACAGTACCGGGGGTTGTGCCGTCGGGAAGATCTTCAGCTGATTTTACAACGGTGACAATCGTTGACAATTGTGCGTATGCTATTGATTTGTCTACCTGAAGAACATCGAATGCAAGTGTGAAGAGGTGGTTGCCGATAGGTAGGTAAGCGGCATTGATTGAACCTCCGAAAGGTTGGATTATGGTATATCCCATTCCTTCATGGTCGAGGATATAGTTGACACCTGATATTCCGGCAGCTTTTCCGCCAAGTCCTTCGGCTGTAATGCTTGAGACTGTCAGGGATTCTCCTGAAACGATATAGATGCGACCATCTGCATCAACGGCATTGTCGATAGTTACTGTAATATCAACAGACGGCATATCGTCGTCATCATGACATGAAGTCAAGAAGCCGAACGGCAATAATAAAAGTAGATAAAGTAATTTTTTCATGCTTATTCAATTTTAATATTCATAGTTATACATATATAACACCTGAAATAGCTTTTGGATTAGTCTTTTTCACTTGTCTATATAAAAAAACGGGAGTTGATACCATTGGCATCAACTCCCGTAAATGTTTAAGCAAGTAATCACTTGCTTAAATATTCTCGCTTATTGCAGGCGTTTCTTCCGGTTTGTCTTTTATAGATGTATTCTCTTTGATAAGCAAGACACATGCCGCCCCTATTATGAGTGAGATTCCGGCAATCAGCATCATCAGATATTCCGGCGCAAGCTGTCCCGGAGTGCTGAGCAATGACAGTATCCAGCCCCCGATGAGTGCCGCGATAATCTGAGGTATGCAGATTGTGCAGTTGAACAGTCCGAGATATGCACCGATGTTCCCCCCTTTGAGTGAATTGGTCAGGATCGTGAAAGGCCATGCAAGCATTGCAGCCCAAGCGCATCCTATAAGGATGAATGCAATGAATAGCATCCACTTGTCAGTGAAGAATGCAGTCATTATGAAACCTGCAGCTCCGAGGAGTAGCGAAAGGATATACGAGAATCTGCGGCTCTTGAAGCGAGGCAATATCACTGCCCAGAGCACAGATCCTAAAGCCTGCACTGCAAAGAGCAATCCCAGCCAGTTCCCAGCATCATTATATTCCGAAGATGCGGCATCAAGCACCGTTTTTGATAGGTATTTGCAGTCTGCGGCATTGTCGATGTTATGGGTTGAAACATCGTTAATATCAAGGGATCCGTCTGCATTTTTCACCATGATGTCGGCGGTTTTCAGAACAAAGGCTCCTTGATGAGTGGAAAGGAAATCACTTGTTTTCTTGCCGTGATCAATCAGTATGACGGAATCATTGGCAATAAGGTATTTAGCTTGATAGTCTGAGCCGTTATGGCTAATTCCAGTGATTGTTTCCACGGTAGGAGTGGCGAAGGCATTGTGTGCGACAGTGTTTGTGGCATAAGTCCAAAGGAAAAGGAATGCGAACCAACAGAAAAACTGCACTGTGCCTACTGTCCAGAATGTGGATGGAGCCTTTTTCAAGAGTGAGAT
>CAMYSW010000057.1:0-11331 GCA_947297425.1 uncultured Porphyromonadaceae bacterium | reverse complement strand
GGGAACAATAGACTCCGAACTATTCGGACATGAAAAGGGATCGTTTACCGGTGCCATTTCTGCCCGTAAGGGATATTTCGAAGAGGCGGACGGCGGCACTATATTCCTTGATGAAGTCGCGGAGCTGCCTCTCACCACTCAGGCAAGGCTGCTGCGCGTGCTCGAGACCGGTGAATTTCTTAAAGTCGGCTCCTCGAATGTGCAGAAAACCAACATCCGAATCGTTGCCGCAACCAACGTCGACCTTATAAAAGCCGTAGAGAAAGGGAGATTCAGGGAAGACCTTTATTACAGACTTTCCACAATAAGGATAGATGTCCCGAACCTTCACGACAGAGGTGACGACATTAAACTTCTTGCACGCAAGTTTGCCGCTGATTTTTCGGAGAAATACATGACCAAGCCAATCTCTTTTTCTGAAGAAGCATTCCGGGCAATGCTCGTATACCGCTGGCCGGGAAATGTTCGTCAGCTCAAAAATTTTGTTGAGCAGTTCGCCCTTTTCGAGGCAGGGGAAGAGATATCGCGCCAGCTCGTGCTCGAAGCGCTACCTCTTGACAGGTCTGCGACTTCGTCTCTCATAAAATCCGAGAAACCGGTCAATTATGAAGCGGAGAGGGAGATGCTATGGCAACTCATGCTCGGCATGAAAGCGGAAATCGCAGAACTGAAAGCTGCAGTTTCCGGTCAATCTGTCCATAAGAAGCAATCTTCAACGTCGCTCATAAAGTATCCGGTGGAAGATCTCCTGTCTCCATCCAAAACTGCGGAGCCTATCGCAGCAATCCCGACACAGACCCTTGAGGAATCGGAGAAGGAAACAATCATAGCGGCATTGGAACGGAACGGATCCGACAAGAAACTTGCAGCCGAGGAACTCGGCATTTCTCTCCGCACACTATACCGCAAGATCAAAGAACTCGGACTTGATTCCTAACCTCTATAAGCAAAATGAAAAGATTTTTCCCGATAATCATAATCTTCTTTGCATCATGCCTTTCCGGATGTATACCCAGCTTCCGGATGAATGGCTCGGCAATAAACTATGACATATACAAGACTATAGATGTCTCCGAGTTTCCCATACGTGCCGCCCTCGTATATCCGCCACTGCAGCAGACATTCGAAAATAAGCTCCTTGATTACGTAACCCGCCAGACAAGGCTTCAAGAAATAGACGGACCTGCCGACATTGAACTCAGCGGTGAAATTACGGGATACTCGCTTTCTCCCCAGTCGGTCGGCACGGACGCTTACGCCACGGAAACGAGACTAACTATCACGGTGCGTGTCAAATATATAGACAACAAGAATCCGGCAAACAATATAGACCAGACATTCTCTGCCTATCGGCAGTTCTCCTCATCCCTCATGCTAACCGATGTGCAAGACGACCTTTGCATGCAGATCAGCGAGGAACTTGTAAACCTCATATTCAACGCCACTCTCGGAAACTGGTAAACAAAATGAATAAGTATCCATATTTTATAGTCCCGGCAATCGAGAAATTGCCATCAGCCTCAGGCGAAGAGCGCTTGCTCCTTGTGAGAAAGATAGCGGCGGCTGTCGGGGATCCTGTTGCGCTACGCGCAATCATCGGCATGGATCCGGAAGAATTTCTCGGATTTTATCCCGACATGAAATCCCCTGAACTGACCACCGATGACACCATAGATTCTTTCCTTGATCGCTTCGGAAGTCCCAATTTATCCAAAGCTACTGAAATAGAAGATATATTGACACCTGCCTCCCCGTATGACCTATCTTCGCTTGAAGACCTTCCGGAGATTGGGGACACCGAACTGTTCACAGATCCGGATGCCGGAATAAAGGAAGAACCTACGAATAATCCTAAACCGGTTAAACCTGCCATCCTTGCAGCAGCACCGGCTCAAGAAGCCAATCTTTCCGAATCCCTTGCCAAAATAATGATTAAAAACGGCAACTATCAGAAAGCTTTGGAAATAATTACCGAGATAAGTTTGAATAATCCGAAAAAAAGTATTTACTTTGCAGACCAAATACGATTTCTTAAAAAATTGATAGCCTATACATCAAATTCTTAAGGAACCGACAAAACAACCCGGTCATACGGAATTAACCTTTAAAATTAACATTAAACATTAAGATATGTATATCTTTCTCAGTATCCTTATCGTAATAGCATCCCTCTTCCTCATCGGTGCAGTCCTTATTCAAAAATCAAAAGGTGGCGGTCTCGCATCCGACTATTCAAGCGGGAACCAATATCTTGGCTATCGCAAAACCACTGACTTCATTGAAAAAGCAACATGGAGTCTTGCAATTTTCATTTGCCTTGTGAGCATTTGCGCATCATTCGCGGTTAAGACACCCGTTAATGTGTCAAGCATCCAGAATGCAGCTCCCGCTCCCAACTCTGCAGCTCCCGCTCCCGTCAACGCTCCTGCCGCTCCTGCCGCGACACCGGCTCCGGCTCCGGCACAAGCACCCGCTGCAAAATAAACTGCATATTGTATTAAAAACGCGATTAACAACACATACGATAAAAGGACTGCCGTGGCAGTCCTTTTATCGTATGTGTTGTTATCTTATTGCATGCTAACTAATGCATCACCTCTTCCCCCAAAGCAACTTATTCCTCAACACACGGACAAAGCTGGCATCCGGACGGCGAAGCACCATAACCGAGAATGAAGCTTTCCTTATGCGAAGCTCATCCCTGTCGCAAGCCATCATGAAATATCTTCCGTCAAGGCTCACCCGCGAATACTCCACCCTGGAACTCGTGGTAAGCCGGATCTCAGAATCCCCGTCTACAACAAGCGGCCTCATTGTTAATGAATGCGGTGCTATAGGAGATAACACTGCGCATTCTAAAGTAGGCATCAAAATCGGTCCCCCGACAGAAAGGTTATAGGCAGTGGAGCCGGTTGGCGTCGCCACAACAAGTCCATCCGCCATATAGTCTGCAAGGAAGTATCCGTCAACCTCCGCATGCACCGTAACCATAGATGCGGTCTCGCCTCTCAGAACAGCCACCTCGTTCAATGCATAAGGCCAGAAATCATCCGGCATAGCGGCACAATCTATCTCAAGAACCGACCGGCGTTCCACCACCGCCTCATCCGCAGCCAACACATCCATCAGCTCGTCCATCTCGTCAAGTGAATAACTCGCCAAGAAGCCGAGATGACCGGTATTTATACCAAGTATAGGGATCTCCCTGTTTCCCACCCACTGGGCGGCACGCAAAAAAGTGCCGTCTCCTCCTATACTTATCACGCACTCCGTATCCTCCGGAAGACATGAAACCACATGCATGTTATCCGGAATATCGACACCGTTGGCTGAAAGATACGTGCAAAAACACTCCGACAAGGCAACATCAAATTCACGGCGGGCAAGCGACCACAAAAAATCTTTCAGCAAAGGGAGATAGCCTTCCTGATGATTATTCCCGAAAACAGCTAACCTTTTCATACATTCATCAAGGTCTTCAATTCAAGCAGACGCAACGCGGCAATCTCCGAATCACCATAATCATTACCATAAACCGACACCACTTCATATCCGTAGCGCTCAAGGCTATGCACGACTGCCGACGGATCATCCCGTCTCACCCGCAAAGTAACCCTCATCTTTCCTCCATCGGAGGGTACGCTCCATAAGTCAACCAAATGGGTATCCGTATCTTCTACAGCATGGGCTATTCGGGAAGCGCTATAATCTACGGGAGCGCATTCCAGAGTTATCAGGCTGCAGTCATCACGGGCGGCAATCATTCTCCCTATGCCTCCCAGTAAGGAATCGCCGTCAATAATCCCCACAAGCTGACCGCCATCTTTTACCCCTAACCTACGGTCTGGAGTGTCAAGCAGACGGGGGAGCACATTTACAACCGGCATATCCCCGGCAACATTCCGGTAAGGACTTATATGTCCGCACCTCTGCCCTGCGGCAATAATATCTTTAGCTATCATCATATCCCTATTATAATTTAGAAGCTGTTTACGAGATGCCAATTCGGTTTAAAAGTAAACACACCCCTATGCTTTTTCCGAAAAATTTCCTAAATTTGCATTCAGAAGTGATTTAACATTTTCATCTTTCGTAAATGGCACCTCACTTCCCGAAACTATTTAATTGTGAAATTGGCAAAGAGCATGTTTGAATTTAAAGTGAGTAAGTGATCACTTACTTAAAAATCAAAATATACCTAAACCATCACCTCTTCTTATATTGTTTTAACAGCAAGGAAGGAACAATTCCTTTCCCGCGAGCTTGTTTAAGCAAGTTCGAATACAAAGTTACAAATAATATGCCAATTTCATAAAATAAGTATTACCTACTTACCAATTACTTATGACGCGTCTAAGTGTAAATATCAACAAAGTTGCAACCTTACGCAATGCCAGAGGTGAGAATATTCCTGACGTGGTGAAATTCGCCATAGACTGTGAGCACTTCGGGGCACAAGGCATAACGGTGCATCCAAGACCTGACGAACGTCACATCACTCGCCGGGATGTCTACGACCTACGCAAGGTTGTCACTACTGAATTTAACATCGAGGGCTACCCCACCGACGATTTCATGCGCATGGTGATTGAAGTCGCTCCGGAACAAGTGACCCTGGTTCCTGATGCACCGGGTGCACTAACGTCAAACGCGGGATGGAACGTGATTGAAAATTCCACATTCCTTTCGGAAATCGTGACCCGTCTCCGCCAAGCTGGAATACGCAGCTCCATATTCGTGGATGCAAACTGCGCTCAAGTCAAGGAAGCGGCGCGTATAGGCGCTGACAGGGTTGAACTTTACACAAAACCTTATGCCGACCAATATCCCGAAAATCCAGACTTGGCAGTGGCAAAGTTTGTGGAAGCCTCTTCCGAAGCGCTAAAACGCGGCATCGGGCTCAACGCAGGACATGACCTTAACCTTCAGAACCTTTCTTTCTTCCACAAGAGCCTTCCACTGCTCGATGAAGTCAGCATCGGACACGCCATAATATCCGATGCGCTTTATCTCGGCATCGAAAAGACAATCCGCGAATATCTCGAATGCCTGAAATAATTAGAATGAAGATTCCTTTCGCGCTTAATAATGAGCATTGTTTAGTTTTAGAAATTTAAATAAATCATGACCCAGTCAACTCTTTCATTCTGGTCGCTTGTTATGGATGGCGGCTATATTATGATCCCTCTCGCCATCCTCTTGATCTTCACAATCTATGTCTTCACCGAACGATCCATTGCCATACACCGTGCATCAAAAGAAGACAGCTCGTTCATGAACCGCATTCGCGATTACGTTCACGAAGGCGACATTGACTCTGCGTTCAATCTGTGCAAAAGAACAGACACCCCTTATGCGCGACTGATCCAGAAAGGACTCTCCCGCATCGGACGTCCGATGAACGATGTGCTCGTTGCAATCGAAAACACAGGCAACATTGAAGTTGCACAGCTCGGCAAAGGTTTCCCTTGGCTATCAACAACTGCCGCAGGAGCGCCGATGCTCGGATTCCTCGGAACTGTAACAGGTATGATCCAGGCATTCTTCTCACTTGCAAACGCCGGAACATCTGCCAACATAACCGTGCTTTCGAGTGGTATATATCAGGCACTCGTAACCACCGTTGCCGGTCTGGTGGTAGGTATCATCGCCCTTTTCGCATACAACTACCTCGTAGCCAGAGTCAACAGGGTCATGAATTCCCTTGAAACGAAAACTATGGAATTTATGGACCTTCTAAACGAACCTGTCTCCTGATCCGCTATGGCACTAAAACGCAATTTTCAATCTATGGAGACTTTTTCCATGTCTTCTATGACAGACGTGATATTCCTTCTGCTCATATTCTTCATGGTAACCTCCACGATAATCTTCCCTGCGGCAATCGACGTCAATCTGCCTCAAAGCAGCGAACAGACATCGCTTAAGCCTGTCACCGAAGTCTACATAGATGCAGACAAAACAATATATCTGGTAGAAGACCGCAATGATTCCACTCAGACCCTTTCATCTCCTGTATCTATCACCCTTGATGAACTGTCAGTCAGGCTCGCGGCGATACAGCAGAAAGACTCTTTACGCTCGATTGCCTTATATGCCGACAGCCTTGTCGACTATGGTAAAGTGGTAGGAATACTTGACATGGCAGCTCGCCAGAATCTGAAAATGGTGCTTGCAACCCGTGCTAAAGCCCCTGCAACCCAGAAATGAAAACTATGAACAGACAGCAAAAAGATAAAGTCATCGCCTCGGCTGTAACATTCGTGGCAATGCTGATCATTCTGCTCTCGCTCTTCTTAGGAGGAGTCACTTTCGACCGTGAGCAACTCGCGGTGCGACAAACTCCCGAAATCATGCCGGAAGAAGAATTATTCCTCGAACCAGAGATCCTAAAAGATCTCGGCGAAGAAGACGCTGTTCATCAAGATGCCCCGGCAAAGGCATTTAAAGGAGAGCCGGAGCCTGCCGAAACCGACAACACAAAATTAGTAGTGAAAGGTGAGAATCCTAAACCGGCTCCTCCGGTGGATAAACTTGTAAGCACAAAGCACGAGAGTCCGGTCAAAGCGACTGAACCTACAATATCTAAAGAGGAGAAACAGAAAGTAACCTCATCTGTAGCAAAAGGTTTCTCAGGACGCAACGGCAGCACGGAAGGGTCATCCGGCAGCGCCGGAGCCGGAGGCACAGGAATGGGCATAACCGGAAATGCGTCAGGACGCACATTCAAGGGTTGTCCGAAACCGGACGTGACACTCCGCAACAAAACCACGGTCACGGTATCAGTCGTGATTGACTCCGATGGAAATGTCATATCTGCCAAAGCATCAGGCGGAGCATCAGCCGCCATCCGCCGTGCCTGCGAGCAAGCAGCTAAAGGCGCGAAATGGAGTCCCAAGAAAGGAGCGGGCGAAACACGCGGCTCAATCTCCTTCACAATCACCCCCCGATAAATGACATCTCAATAGCAACGTAACACAACGCCCGACGGAGTTTCCGTCGGGCGTTTAAAATACATATCACAAAACCGCTGCTACTTCACAATAACTTTCATTACGAATGAACCACATTTGACAATATAAATACCAGATGGAACCTCAACGTTTTCAACGTCATCACAGATATTTCCGGCAGACACCATAGCTCCTGACACATTTGAAATTACATAAGGAACTCCTGATGCAAATCCGCACATTCTGACAAACCCCTTCTCCCCCGAAATAGTCACAAGTCCATCGGACGCAATATCTCCAATTCCGCTTGTCCCTGTTGCCCAAACAACATTAGAACGATCAGACTCAACAAGCTCCCCGTTAATTGTAGACAAAGTTTTGACAAGATACCTTACCGGAACAGAAGTGTCAACTCCTTTATCAAAATAAGTTGTCTCTTTTATTCCGGATCCGATAAGCTGTTCATCCCGATATAAGTTATAACCTTCTATAGGCGCAACGCCAGAAACGGGTTCATATGAAATGTCGTCAATCATCAGACCGAACTGTTCATTGCCGTCATCCCCGACGTGGTGTAAAGCAAAGTATTTTGCATCGGCAGGAAGCTGGAAATCATATTTGAACCAACCCTGTTCATCCGGACAGATATAACCGTTATCAAGCGACTTCGTAAAATCTTCAGGCTCATTCCCCTCTGTAGAATACTTGACAAGTATCGTCTCCGGATAGTCCACATGACATATGTTCATCCAGAAAGACAATTCGGTTCCACCTTTAACTTCCGGCGAAATCAGCCAGTCATTTGTAACACCTGTCTTTGGCGACATACACAACAGGAACTGCTCTCCACTATGCGCAGCCATCGACATATTGTCTGTAACAGTCGAAGAAAACACTTGATAAGCCTTCTCGTAACCCTCACCGGGGAAATCCACCTCACTTATTGTCCACACTTTGGCATTATCAAGGTCAATATTACGGAAACCTTTCAACTCTTCCGAATAATCCCAAGTCTCGGCAGTCTCGAAATCTTCAACAAACTGCGGCTTAGACCAATTCAACAACACATCCGAGCTGTTTTCCCTATATTCCAAGGCGAGATCCTGAACCACAGGAATACGCGCATTCAGGATTTTAACCTGCTTCTCCATTTCCGAAGTGGCTTCAGATGGCTGTCCATGAAGGTTGAAACGCACAAGTACATCCCCAATATCTGCAACTTTGGGAGTAAAACTGAAATTAAGCGTTGCCCTCTTTCCTGCTTCAATAGTTTTTGGGGCATCTGCATCCTTGAAGTCTCCTATGACCCCGTTATCTCCTATAACCCGGAAAACATAGTCCGGAACTGCGGCTTCTTTTGTACCTGCATTCTCAACTTCCACAGAGTAAGTCATCTTCTCACCCACTGCACCACGCGATGCTCCATTCATGCCATGTATCGTAACCATATCTGAAGGATAATTGGCAATTGAATAGGAATCCATTATGAAACATTGGCTATATCCTACAATCTTGACACGTATAATTATCTGCACCCAACCTTGATTCTGGAAGGCAGAGGGAAGAGAAACGAGTTTATGTTCCCATCCATTCCCGGATTCTGGCATAAACGTCGCAACAGGCTCCATCTCAAGACTCGGCGAAGAAGCATATACGGTCACCCGTTCGGGTGAGTGATTGCCGAAAAATATACTTAAATCCAATTTCACATTGCTCATACCTTTGGTAGTGAACCTTGGAAGCATCAACTGAGACTCCCCATCCCACAGAGCTATTATTGCATTACCGCTTGTGTTGGCAGCCGCCTCATCATAACTTACCGGATCATCCACACCCCATGTTGACTGAAGATAAGATAGATGTTCAATGGAGATAGGTTCGTAAGCCAATTTAACATCATCACCGACACAATTAAAAGGTTCAGTCATCGGCAGGGAATGGAGTGGTCCGAGATGAACCGGGAAAGAAAACATCTCTTCGCATGACCCCACAGCATTCTTAGCTGCCACACCGAATGTATATAAAGACTGCGATCCATCAGGACAATCAAAAGTCCACGTGCGGCTCTTTCCGATTTCTGCAGCAGGCCGCCATTCCCCTCCTATCTGACGATATATGGTCACATCCTGTTGGGCAGGTCCTGTATATTCGCCATTTTCATTATAATCTTCAAGATCAATATCAAGAGTTATAGAAAGATTATCGTCTGACACGGTCGCTGTTACCACAGGTGTCGCCGGACGATACACTCCGCAATATACTGTTGTTTCTGAAAGCAATCCAACCCCTTTGTCTGAACTTGTAGTAACCTTGATTATATTATCCCCCTGCTTCGTGGGCACAGTCATTGAAACCGGATCTCCCGGAGTGCCGGTAACAGTTGCTTCACCCGCTTCAGATATTGCAGTGGCGGTAATGACTGTTGAAGCCGGCAATTCACTCCCCGAAATGGTAAGCCGTGGCATATTGAATGTCAGTGTCGCCTTAAGTTCTCCATCGGGAAAAGCCTTGGAACGAAGATCCGTCACAGCCGCGGGACTTTCAGATGATGCTTCCGCTTTCTCAATCTTGAAATTTCGGGCATAAAGGCGATAGGACCCGACCGGAGAAATATAATGTATACCTATATACCATTCTCCCTCTTCCGGAACCTGGAAGAGAGTTTCCGACTGCTCGAAATATGGACTTTTATAGACAGTGTCGGCATCCTTTATTGTTATTGCACGCGAAGGAGAAGGACGCTGACACAATGCCACTTCGTATATCTCATTGGCAGTGAAATAATGGTTGCCGCTCCACACTTCCATCGACAAGCGATAGTGTGCGTCTTTATCAGCAAAATTAATTGCCGGAAGGAAGAGCCATTCGTTAGATGTCTCACCCATTGAACTCGCCGTAGGGGTAAGGCAATAGAATCCTCCCGTGTTTTCATTCTGATCATCATAGCGCCAGCCGCGAAGAGGTTCATTCTGATTAAGGGCATCTTTGACAATGGTGAACATACCTATAACCTCATCATCCAGATCTCTCTCCCCCTCTTCTGCCCCAAGATAGACAGGAAGAGAGAGAGGACCGTCGGCATAGAAACGTTCCGACACCCCGGCTTCTGAAATTTTCCCTCCGGACAAGGCATAAACCTCTGCCTTATGTGCAACAACACCCGTTACGGGAATCGTAATGTCAAGAGACGTAGAAGAAACAGGAGATTCATTCATGAGGACCTTGTCAACATATACATTATATTTTATGTCCGCAACATTGACATAACCTCCGTTAACACCCTTCGTAACCTCATTCCAGCTAACCTTGGTCTCTGTCAACGTGACTCCGGCAGGTGCCATTGGGACATCTATCCCGATACATTTCTCAAACACGAGCGGAGTGCCATATATCTTCCCATCATCACCCAATGTGTAAGGCGTAACATAAAAACGATGAAGACCTTCGGGTGCATTAACCGGAATAACAACCGATGTTCCGGGAAGACCATTGAATGCTCCTGAAATATCATTGTCATCAATCTTGGCATGGAGATATACAGATCCGGCTATAGGAGTCCCGTTTTCATAACTGTCTGGCAAAGTGACCGTGAAACTTCCGGTGGTGGAACTTCCCGTAACATCCCAACTTTTCAATACCGGCGCCTTCGCTCCGGCGGCATTAACATAATTGTCAGAAACATGTAATATACGATATTGAGGATTTCCCTCAATAGACCCTAAATAAGTAGCATTGCCCGAAACCGGGAGCAAGAGCATATCCGTACATGGGTAGTCAGACTCGTCATAAGAATCAAGTAAAAGAATAAAGGCTTCATCCTTTGGACTATAAACCATGTCATGTGGATATTCTTCCATATCCCAAGACAAAGAATTAACCTGACTGAAACGCTTCCCTTTGCTATCATATTTCTTAAGAAGTCCGCCCGTATCAAAAAGATAAAGAGTCTTGTCGGCAGGATTCCATCCAATATCGAGCCAATCTGTTGGAACGTTAACACCAAGGTTTACAAATGATCTTGAAATGGGATCAAACTTTTGCAATAGATAATTTTTGCCTGCCTGGTCAAGCGTTACTACATATGCCGTATCTTCCTCACTATCATAGGCAGAAAGCAAGACCACTTTCTCTAATGTGTCGAAAATGTCAGTAGGATACGAAGCCTTGACCTTACCTGTTGACAAGTCTATGATATCAATGCCTGCATCTGTCAGTCCCGCATCGCTTGTCGTATAGGTATAGAATGAATAAACCTCATCTCCCCTGACAAATCCACAAGCCGGCGAATACCGACCTTGCTTTTTCCATTTCAATGACGAACCCGACTGCAAAGCTATATCATACCATCCCGGCTCGCCGGCATTACCTGTATAGACAC
>CAMYSW010000056.1:0-11622 GCA_947297425.1 uncultured Porphyromonadaceae bacterium | reverse complement strand
AGGTTGGACAGTGCCGACTGCCGGTGAATACCGCATCGTAATCAATATGTCGGACAAAACTGCCACAATCTACTCAGAAGCAACCGACCTAAAACCTCTTGAAGTGACTTTCAGACCAAACGGGGTTGAGACAAACCCGGAAGTGACGATTGTTGTTGAAGATCTCCATGCATATGGTGGCGGAACCGGATGGGGTGTAAAGACATTGAAACTCATACAATCATTGGCAGATCCTCAAATCTTCATATATGACGGCACCTCCAACGATATCCAGACTCTTGGAGGTTCTATGAAGTTCTGCATCACAAAAAGTTTCTCTGATGATAACGGCACAACCTATAATCAAAACAACTCCTACTGCTTCACGTGTCCGCTGACTGACGAAGGGAAAAGACAGAACCTGAATGCCGAATTTAACAAATTATTTAATATCCACGGAGGTGCAGACGGTGAAACCCGCAACTCCTATATTGGCATTCCGTCCGGATCAAACATGATCATCTTCGATCTGAGACACAATACCATACTTTGTCAAAAAAAATAAAATAATCCCCTTATCATGATTAAAGAAATATTATACAGCTTACTGATACCGATAGCCGCCGTGCTAACCTCCTGCAGCGATGATAATGCCACCATCCCCGCCAACAGTAGTTTCAACATTGCAGGCAACAACGAAATCAAGCTTACCGCCAACACAACAGATGTTCTTCGGAATCCAATGAACGGATGGGTCATGTACCTATCCGCCAATGCGGATCCATCCTACTTCGACAAACAGATTTATTTGTCAGAACTTGGCAAGAACGTCTATGTCCGTGATTATGCATCCGCATGTTATATACGCACAGGATGGAAGTCGTTGAATCCTTCCGAAGATAAATATGCGTGGGACGATCCCTCCGATCCCGTCTATAAGCTTGTATCCCGAGCAGAGGAATTGGGCATTCCGGTAGCCTTCCGCGTTGTGGTAGACGGTCGTGACCAGCGGGAAAATACACCGCAGTTCGTGTTTGACGCCGGAGCGGAATACTGGCTTGAAAACGATCGTTACCCCGACCGCAAGACCCCGATCGCAATGGACCCGGTATGGCGCCGGTATTATGAGAAATTCGTGCGGGCATTTGCCAAACGTTTCAACAATGCAGAGACCACGGCATTCATCGATGGTTATGGTCTGGGCAAATGGGGCGAAGGTCACAACGTATGCTATGAACAAAACAACGCAATCAGCGCCAAGACCACAGAATACAAGGCTAATACAATGGAATGGATAACTTCCCTCTACTCCGAATGTTTCACAGACGTGCCTCTCGTGATCAACTACCACCGTCAATTGGGGCATCCCGTCAGCTCCGGCACAAAAGCACAGCCGGACTCCGAGGCGCTTGCCGGCATAGCAATCCGCAACGGCTACTGTCTGCGTTCCGATGCCTTCGGCATGAACAATGCTGAGTGGGGTTATGCAGACTGGGAAAAGGCTTTTGCAAGCACATGGGCTTACAAACTCCCAATAATCATGGAAGGTGGATATATTGTAAGTTCACACTCTTATTGGAACGATGACGCCGGTTATCGCAAAGACCATCCTGAAGATGTGCGTCAGGGAGAGTTCGACTCATCAAAAGAAGCAAAGGTTAATATGATGGACTTCCGCGTTGGAGATGAGACCGATTCCTGGTTCAAAACAAGTTTCAACCTTGTAAAACGTTTCATCGCAGAAGGGGGATATCGTCTCTATCCAAACAAAATTTCTCTACCCTCTTCAATAACATCAGGACAGCAAGCACAGATCGGTCACATGTGGCGCAACATCGGCTGGGGATATTTCCCGAATAATCTTCCCCAATGGAATTATAAATATAAGGTAGCTTTTGCACTCCTTGATGCTGCAGGGAATCCGGTGCAGGTATTCATTGACAACGGTTGTGAACCATCAGAATGGACAGATGGAACACCATATGATTACAAATTCACAATAAACACTTCGGTTACTCCCGGTGAATACACTTGGGGTGTAGCCATAGTCAATACCCGCAACGATAACAAACCAGCTATACATCTTGCCTTGTCGCGCCAGACTACATCATCCGGATGGGTCAAGCTCGAAAAGGTAACTGTAAAGTAAACCAAAATCAAAATTAATAAGTCCCGTTGACGCATTCCAAAAGGATGCGTCAACGGGACTTATTATTGAAATCAATCTTGACTAAAATCACCAAACATACCATACGTATAGAAAATTTTGATGGATACGAAAAAATATTTTGCATAATTTTATTAATTATTTTGAATAGGTAAATTTTTTTACTACCTTTGTTGCGAATAGGAACACAATTTAATATACAGCCCGGGCTGTATATTAAATCTGCATATGCAGATTTAAATTTAATGCCATCTTGCTTAAACGAGAGAGTTTAAGCATCAGAAACACAATCTGTAATATTTTGTTGCTTACATACTTATTGGTTTAAGTATTATATATTGATTCACTTTTAAACTGTTTTTATATGAAAAAACTCTACTTTCTTTTAAGCTTAATGCTGATCACACTTTCAGGTCTGGCAGCATCGGCACAGAAGACCATTACGGTCACTACAAACGAGCCTTCTGCTCTTACAGTATTAGATGCGAATTACGCTCCGATAACTTGGGTGGAAAATTCATTGCAGGTGACTATTCCCATTGGAAATGGTCTGCAAATGAGCGTGAACGGTAACTATGAGATCTCTGCCATAAAAATGAATGAAACCGCCCTCTCCACCTCTTCCTATATTTCAAATGAATACATTGTAGACGGCGGCACACTCTATGTCACAATGAGCGAGAAGCAACCCAAAACACTCGTTATCCAAGGAGATGGAGATCAAGTTTATATCCAATCCAATTACACCGACTATAAGAAAGACAGTCAGGTAGACGGCAAATGGACTTTGCCAAACCTTTCAGAATACGGCACAACCTACGTATATCCCAATGCCGGATATGCAATCAAATCCGTTAAAGACGCTAATGGAAAGGAATATATGTATCCGGGAAGCACATCCGTTTCGATTTATCACGGAGACCTCCTCTCCGGAACTACGGAAATAACAGTAACCTCTTTCGACAAGGCGGCGGCACGCACAGCTTCATTCTCTGTTGAAGTAACAGGTGACGCTTCCTCTGTAAGAATACAAAGAAATGGTGAAAACGAAGATGTTCCGTCATCTGAATTTGAAAGTATCGCGTATGATCCCGAAAACGAACTGCCTGTCACTATTTCACATATCCAATATGGCAAAACCCTTTATAAAGTATTTGTAGGAGAAGAAGAACAGACCCCGCAAGGATCTCAATATCGCCTCAGCAATATAACCAACGGCTGCAAAGTAAAAGTCGTTACTGATTATCCGGAAATAGACGTTCCTGTCAAATTCATTTTCACGAATGAAGGAACAGAGAATGCAATCCAGTCCGTAAATATTGACAACACTCCGCTCGAACAAGCTTCCTGGCTTGCCGAAGATTTCAAGGTAAGACTCGGAAAACAAGTGAGCATCAATACCAACTATAACGATTACACAATCAATTCAGTGACTGTGAACGGACAAGCAAACACACAGTCATTCACGGTAACTGACGAGGCGGGATATACAATTGTTGTTGACGCCACAAAGATTGAACCATATAAACTCACTGTAATCACGGCAGACTGGGAGAATGTCATAATAGGGCAACCATACTCCAGCCCATATGTATCTTTCCCCCTCACCGGCCCTCAGAGCGTACTTGAGATTCCAAGAAGCTGCTACAGCATTGAAATAAAAGCTGCCGACGGCTATCGTATTGACCATATATTTGAAGCCGGAACCGAGACAGAACTAAGTTCTCCTCTTTATCTGAAAGGAGACAAGAGTATCGAAGTTTATGTTTCCGAATTTAAACGCGACAAAGTAGCGGTGGTATATTTCGAAGAAACTGAATGGAACTATAAAAATGTCACATTAAGTGCAAACGACTATAACTTCAGAAAAGACATAAGCGTTGAAAACGGGTATAATTTCATAAATTACAATGAAGTTGACCGACCATTCGCAATAAATATGTATCACGGTTCATTCCCGAATCCGGTAGTATATCTCAACGGAACAAAAATTGAAAACAATTATGGCATGTATCCGGACCTGGAAAAGATGCCTGAAAATTCCGTGATCAAAATATTTACAACAGAACCTGATACACATAGCGTGACCTATAACATTGAAGAAAACGCAGGCGTTGAAGTTGCCCACGATTATCTCAGCATAGTTGAAAATCCATCTGTCCATAATGTTCAACATGGCACTCATGTGGTTATAACTCCTGCCGAGCGTTCCGGAATCAACATCTTGGCAAACGACAAAGCCGTAGAAGCCAATGACAAAGGGCAGTTTATAGTGTCAATAACAGAAAACACAACTTTGACCGTATCAAAAGAAGGCACCTCTTCAGTAGTGGGGTTACAGAATGATGATAACCGAGATTTCGATATTTTCAATATGCAGGGTATCCGCGTGATGCATAAGGCAAATCGCCAGGACCTCAATAATCTTCCGGCAGGCATATATATCGTCAACGGCAAAAAACTTGTCAAAAAATAAAACATGAAAATAGAAAAGGTATAGGGCATACATTATCAAGATCAAGTCCGATACCTTTATTTTAATATTCATCTATTTTAATATTCATCAATCAACATCTTATCACCATGCGAAAAAATTTTATCTCAATTAAAGCATTGTTGATCGCCTCCGCATCTCTATTGATGTTAACAGCTTCAGCAGATAAGCTTGATCCGGGAAGCCGATCAAAATTACGTGCAGAAAACTGCGGTATAAGCATCCAACAATCCAATGGCAGTAAAAAAATTATTAAGAAGACTGCTGCCAATAAGGAAAGATTATTCGGAGCCTTCATCACCTTGGCTGAAGGGTATACGGCATCAGATTTGGAAAACGCCGGTATAACCTTACGCTCAAAACGAGGAAAAATAGTAATGGCGGAATTATCTTCCTCACAAATAAAGCTACTTGAGGATATGCCCGCAGTAAGTTCCATCCGTCTTGAACGTGAATTAGAACAAAAGATGAATCTTGTGCGACCTCTTACCGGTATTGACAAAATACACGCAGGAACAGATCTTAACCAGGCATATACAGGCAAGGGTGTGATCGCCGGTATAGTTGACGGCGGCTTCGATCCTAACCACGTAAACTTCAAGGATGCAGACGGGAATACCCGTATAAAACAATTCACTTATTTCCGTCCTACTGAAAAAGGGGAATATGTGACAGAAAACATCGGTCCTGACGGTATCCCTCAAATCGACACCGAGAGTGCCGAGACATTCCATGGCACCCATACCCTCGGCATAATGGCAGGAAGCTATATGGGAAAAGCAAATGTAGCTACCATAGTTCCGGATGCTACTGTCGGATATAAAAGTGAAGTAAAGAATATTGACAATCCATATTATGGCGCGGCATACGGTGCCGACATAGCAATCGCAAGCGGCGCGGGCACTGACTATCTCATGGCTCTCGGCATTGAGGAAATCCTTAATTATGCCTACGACAAAGCCGTCAAGGAAGATCGTCGCATTCCGGTCGTGGTTAACCTTTCTCTTGGCACAAACATCGGTCCTCATGATGGCACCTCCAATATTTCCAAATATATGGATGCTGTAAGTGACGACACTCAGGTTCCCCTTATCATATGTGTAGCAGCAGGCAATGAGGGAGACCTTCCCATAGCGCTCCACAAAACGCTAACCGCCAATGACAATAAAGTCATGACAGCCTTTAAATCGCTTGACCTTGCTTCGCAATACAAAAACGCCATGGCAGGACAGGTTTATGTATATTCAAACACAGCCGAGCCTTTTGAACTTCAGGCTGTGGTAATTAACAAATCACGAGGAGTAGTCTCCCAGCGTATCACTCTTGATCCGGCACCTGACGGAGCTGAAAAATATTATATTACAGATGAAGAATACAGGGGTGGCGAAAATGACATGTTGAATACGCAGCTCAAACGATTCTTCACCGGATACCTCGGTGTGGCAGGAATGCTTGACACGCAAGAAAGCAACCGTTACATGGCTGTGGTAGACATGATGCTGTGGGACACAGGAGCTAATATGGACAACTATGTAGTAGGACTTATAGCAACCGGCAAAGACGGACAGCGCCTTGACATATTCACCAGTGGAGACTTCTTCAACCTCAGTTCCCACAATCTCGAAAGTTTAGGATTTGTTGACGGATCAACCGACGGCACAATATCTGATGTGGCAACAGGTAAAAACATAATATCCGTTGGATCATATAATGTGCGTGACGCATGGGCTTCAAACGACAGCTACATTTATAGCTATGACGGTTTGTTCAACAATAATGAGGTGTCTCCATTCTCATCATGGGGTAATCTGATGGACGGCCGTCAGTTACCGGCAATCTGTGCACCCGGAGCAACAGTGATTTCTTCCTCCAATGAATATTATCTCGACAAATATAATGAAATGGGCGATGCCAATCGTCAGGCATGCCTCGAAGCTGACGGGCGTAAATACTCTTGGCATCAGTGTGTAGGAACTTCCATGGCAACGCCGGTGGTTAGCGGTTCGATAGCCCTTTGGCTCGAAGCCAACCCCTATCTTACATATTCAGACGTTAAAGAGATAATCGCGAAGACTGCAATAGTCGACGACGATGTCCGCAAAGGGAATCCAGTACAGTGGGGTGCCGGAAAATTCGATGCATATGCCGGTCTAAAAGAAGCTCTCAGCCGTGGTGCCGGAATAAGCGAAACTTTGTCTGAGAATGAATCAAATTTATTGATTAGGAATTTAGGTGGTGGAAAATACGAGATATTCCTTGCTGGAAGATCTGGCATTAAAGCTAACCTCTATAATGTTGCCGGCACTCTCGTGATGAGCGACTATACAGAAGGGGAAGAGCTTGTATTAGACACAACAGACATGACACCCGGCGTATATGTGCTAAATGTTAACGGCACCTGCTCTCATAAAATATTAGTAAAATAATCACGTAATCTCCATAATATGTTTAAATATTTAAAAACGACCGCACTTGCGATAATGCTTGCCTCATTCCCGGCAATAGCACAAACTTCGCAAGAGCCTATCATCACCTTCCGCACCACGCTGTATGATTCCCACGGAACCGGCAATGCATTCCATTTCGTGATTGGATCTACAGAAACGACATATATTGATGTCGATTGCGGATACGGACCGACTGAAGAGATAGTGGAAATGGCTATCCCGGATTCAGACGGAAGTATAAAAGGAACTACGATCACAGGCTCTGTTTCAAAAGATGGCGTAGTAAAAATTTATGGCGACGCATCCAAGATAGATTACCTCAATCTGGAGGGAGTCTATATAAAAGAACTGGACCTGTCTAAACTCACAAACCTTGAGATACTTTATCTCAACCATAATGAGCTTCAATCACTTGACCTCACTCCGCTAAATAAACTCACAGTGCTTGAACTCGAAGATAATCCCTTCGATAAAAGTGCCCTTATTGTCGGAGGTCCAAAACCTGAATTGGTGCTTCTCAATCTGACAAGTGTAGGAAATCTGGATCCATCGTTCTCTCTTCGAGACTATCCCAAGCTCATATCTTTCGACGCTTATCACTGCCCATCGCTTAAAACCTGCGATCCGACCGGATGTCCCGAACTTGTACGCCTCTGCCTGGACATTACTGATGTAGAGACATTGGACGTATCCAAAAATTCAAAGTTGGCAATCCTGAATATAGCCCAAAGCAAGATTGTAAATATTGATTTAAGCCACAACCCGGTTTTACAAGAGTTTTATTGCAACCACTATGGAAGCTATAATGAAGAGTATAAACTGTCTTCTATTGATGTAAGCAATAATCCGGAACTAATACGTCTGTTTTGCAACGGGAATCTATTGACAGATCTTGATGTTTCCAAGAATCCGAAACTCATCAACCTGAACTGCTCCAACAATCTTCTGAAAGGGATAGACATTTCTTCAAATACAAATCTATTGACCCTTGACATATCCAATAACTATATGGATTTTACAACGATGCCCGGCAATAGCATCAATTGGATAGAATACTATTTCTATCAGCATCCATTCGAAGTTAAAAGGAGCTATCCGGTAGGAGAAACAATCGATTTTTCAGCACGTGTGAACCGCCCCGAATCAACAACCTATGCACGCCTCATGGTGCCTGACAATGATAATCCGGGAGTTTATAAAGAGCTTGGCGATGATTTCTTCAAATTTGAAGAAGGCAAACTCACATTGCTTAAAAGCCATGCCGACAGTATTTACGTATCTTTCGGCAACACGGCTCTCCCAGATTATGACCTTACGACTGCACGCTTCAAAGTAAAAGAACTTGTTGACTACGGCAAAGATAATCCTGCAGTGCGATTGCGCTTGAGTCCGCTTGCATCCGATGTTGCATTCAGTGTCGGCATTCTTGGCGCGTCCGAAAGTAATCCACTGAAATTCAGTGTAGACTTCGGAGACGGAAATCCAATGGAATTTACAACCACATCCGCAAACATCCCAACAGCTCCAAATGCAACAGGCAAAAAACTCGGCATCGGAAATGTTGTAATCTACATTCCTGAAGGATCAGATATCACGGCTCTTGCAATGAACGGCACTCCTCTCAGCTTCATTAACCTTGATGACGCACCGACACTACAATATCTCACGCTCAACAATTGTCAGCTGTCGGCAGTCACTCTTCCCTGGAACAGATGCCTGAAAACACTCGACCTCTCTGACAACAATATTGCCGTGCTTGACCTCGGTGGCGCTGACGGCGACAATGGGAAAAACGTGCTTACAGACATACGCGCACCACGCAACAAGTTGACTTCTGTAACACTAAGCGACGGACGCACCCCCCTTTACGTAGACTTCAGCGATAACTTGCTTACAGAGTTTAATCTTGACAATGCGACACGGATGATAACTCTGAACCTGGCAAACAACAAGATTGAAAACCTTGACCTTGAAGATTGCGAAGCTCTTGAGAATCTTGACATTTCAGGAAACCTGCTCGGATCGTTGCCGATTCCTACTTATACTCCCCTTAAGAACGTGAATCTCTCCCGCAACCTCATCCCGTTGCCGGCACTTCCCGCCACAGATGCGTTCGAGGTTTATACATATGCACCGCAACAGGCATTCTCCATGCCGGAAAAGGCTCCTACAATCAACCTTAACGAACATTGGCTTGACCGCGACGGAAAAACAACCGTATTTGAGTGGCGACGGGTTGAAGACGGACGCATCCTCACCGACAGCGAAGTCTCCGGCACAGAAGGTCACTACCGCTTCCTTGATCCAAGCGTAGGAGAAGTGTATTGCTCTTGGTCTCATCCTGATTTCCCCGACTTCAAGGGTGAGAACCTATACCGCACTACCAATATCGTTACCGCAGAAATCCCGAAACATGTAGTAGCCTCTTTCAAAACTCTTACAGACGGAACGGCATCACTCATCCTCACGGGTGCAAAAGCCAACACTACCGTATATGTGGACTGGAGCGGTAAACTCGACCTCGAACAGTGCGTGCTCGGAACATCTTATAAAGCATTCTCCGGCAAGAGCCATGCAGGAGCCGAAGCTAAAGTATATTCTTATGATGACAACGATGGGGTAACCGTATTCAGCCTGTCAGCCGGACCATTGGAATATATCGATGCATCGGCAATGAAAGGGCTGACAGCATTCTCCTGCTCAGGTTCTGAACTACCGGTAGAAAAGATCACAATGCCCCAATCTCCGGCACTCAAGGAACTTTCAATCAACGGAGCCAAAATATCAAATTTCGACTTCTCGCAATATAAGAGCCTGCAGACACTGAATCTTTCAGAAAATGAGCTGGAATCCTTAGACCTATCCAAGTATCCTGAATTACAATGTTTCTATGCATCTTCCAACAAGTTGACTTCTGTGAAGTTCAACAATCCCAAATTATGGGAACTTGTCCTGTCTGCAAATGAACTTGAAGAAGTGTCGCTTGAAGGACTCCCCTCTTTGATGCAATTGTTCCTCAGCAATAACAAGCTCAGCAAAATTGATCTTGACAACTTCGCCCGTTTGAACGCGATATACATTGACGGAAACAATTTCACATTAGCCACGCTTCCTCCAACCCGCAATCAGTGGACTGTATACCATTATGGCTCGCAGAAACCCATCCAGATATCAGTGGAGAACGGCAAGGTTGATCTAAGCGCACAGGCTTCCGTAGGAAATTCAGAAACCACTTATAGGTGGTTTATAGATTCCCCCTACTATGACGAGGAAAACAACCTTGTAGGCGAAGAACTGTATGAAGGCACAGAATATAAGATAGAAAACGGAGTAACGACATTCTTGAAAGACTTCCATAACATCATGTGTGTCATGACGAACGAAGTCTTCCCGGAACTGGTGCTTTATACCAATTTCATTAATGTTACTGGAATAAGCGGGGTTAACGACATAGCTTCAGAAAGCAGTAATGTACGTATAACCACCGGATACGGATCTGTATCTGTACATGCAGGTGCCGACACTGCAGTGGCTATATATTCCATTGAAGGATCCAAGATCGCAGAAGGTGTCACCGATACCGAAGGGACTGCATTCTTCAAAGAGATAGCATCCGGAATCTATATCGTCAAAGCCGGTGAAACCACAGTGAAAGTAATTGTAAAATAATAAAAAGTCACATTTATTATTTATCAGCCACCCACGCCTGTAGTGACAGGCATGGGTGGTTCTCCTTTTAACAATAATTTGATACGATTGCAGGAAAGGACAAAGGAAAAGTTTAGTGAGATATATTGGCAAATGTGGAAAATAAGTTGTAACTTTGCAGTCTAAATTTCCAATTTGCAATGAAGATACAATCCCATTACATAAATCGGAAGTTGCGCAAGAGGCGCAAGCCGGTTCGTGCGATTATGAATGGGGAAGCGTGCGGTTACGCGTGCAAAATTGTGAACAGATAAATAGCGGCGTCAGGCAAAATGTCTGACGCCGTGGTTTTTTATATTTAGGCATTAGCTTTTAAGTATCAAAACTTTAGGGCTAATTACCTATATATCTGAATTTATTTGTTCAGGAGCTGTTTAAATTTAAGCAGTTTATTTAAGTGTATGTGTAATCTGTTTTCAAAACACTTCATGGAATGATTTAAACTAATCTAACATACAGGTAAATGATGAAAGTAGGAGTGGTTATGGGTTCCACAAGCGACTGGAACGTAATGTCGGGAGCCACGACAATTTTAGATTCTTTCGGAATCGAGTATGAAAAAAAGGTGCTGAGTGCACACCGCACACCCGCACAGCTTGAAGAGTGGGTGTCTGGTGCTCGCGACCGCGGTCTATGTGCCATAATCGCGGGAGCCGGCGGCGCCGCGCATCTTGCCGGAGTTGTTGCCGCATTCACGACCCTGCCGGTGATCGGGGTGCCTGTGAAGTCTCGCAGTCTTGAAGGCCTCGATTCATTACTTTCCATGGTGCAGATGCCCCCCGGCATCCCGGTTGCAACCGTGGGCATAGACGGCGCTAAAATGCTGC
>CAMYSW010000055.1:0-11666 GCA_947297425.1 uncultured Porphyromonadaceae bacterium | reverse complement strand
GGTTACGGTCTCTTACCACGATACTTTCCCATTCGGGCAAAAAGTTTCTTGCCGCCTCTATCTTGTTAGCGTCAGCACCCCAGCTTGCCGTCTCTCCCCATGTGAGATAGCCAAGACGGTCCGCCCAATAGTGAAACCTCTCTTCAAAAACTTTCTGGTGAAGACGGGCACCGTTGAAACCGGCAGCCATACTCATTTCTATATCCCGCTTCAAATCAGCATCCGAAGGAGCTGTCCATATTCCGTCAGGATAAAAGCCCTGATCAAGCACAAGGCGTAAAAAATAGGGTTCGTTGTTCAGATAAAGGCGGTTTCCCTCCATATGGACTTTACGCATGCCTGCATAAGATTTCACCTTGTCCACAACCTTTCCGTCATTATCATATACATTTATTTCGATATCATACAGGAACGGAGATTCCGGCGACCATAACTTCGCTTTCTTCAATGGAAGCTCCATCCGGAGTTGGGGCGTGGCTTTCTCAACAGTACGCGCAACAACCTTCGAACCGTCACGCACCACCGCCTCAACCTTCATGCCTTCGCCAAGGTTACGGAATTGAGGCTGCACCACAAACCGGCTTTTATCCAGATCGGGAATAATATATGCTGACGAAAGCGAAAGCTTATCCACCGGTTCCATCCACACGGTCTGCCAGATTCCTGTGGTTCTGGTATAATCACAACCATGGGAATGATAAAGCGAAGACTGCTTGCCTTTGGGCTGCACGCCCCTGCGATTATCATCTTCCACCCTGACTACAAGATCATGAATTTCTCCATCCTTCACATATTTCGTGATATCATAACCGAAAGAAGAACTGCCTCCCCAATGACGGCCAACAAGATTCCCATCAATATAAACGGCACTGAAGTAATCAACTCCACCGAAATTAATAATTATGTTCTTGTTTTTCCAATCAGAAGGTATCTGCACTTTTCTGTGATACCACATTGCAGGTATAAAATCTACATACTGAACTCCGGAAAGTTTGCTTTCAGGACAGAACGGCACCATAATCTTGCCGTCAAAACCCTTGGAGTCATATAATTTACGGTCCATACCTGATTTTCCCAAATCAAATTCATAAGACCATTCGCCGTTGAGGTTAACCCAATCGGCACGTTCGAACTGAGGTCGCGGATACTCAGGACGTGGCACTTGCGTCAATGCTCCGGCATCGAAAGACACACCGGAGATCAATCCCAAAGCGACGCATACAGACAATATTATTGTTTTAAGTTTCATCTTCATGGTTCTAAAAATTGAGTGGCTCCCGAACGCACACAAGCATTCAAGAGCCACCCTATTATAAATCAATAACAGCTTATACGATCATTAAGCATTTTTATAAAGTAACCACCCACAACGGCACGCGCCTGGAAACCACGCTGGTCTGCGCGATCCGTATAGATCCAGTCGCTCATCGGAACACGATGGCGTGTCTCGTTCATAAACTTATGAACAGGCACTATAAACTCTTCAAAAGTGGCTTTATCAGGTGCCATAGTCGCGGTCCACATGATCCAGTCTGTCTTGGTGTAGGTTTCGCGGTTATCAAGAGGAAGGCCGTAAGTATTCTGCTTCTTAAGGTAATAGGGAATCTCTTTTTTCATGATACCGTCTGGGAAAATATCGAGTCCAAGCATCTTGTCCCAAACAAGATTATATTTCTGACTCCAAGTGCCCGGTTTATCGAATGTCAGGCGATAATGATCGCCATCATCCGCCATCTTTTCCCATTCCGCCGCCATCTCCTTGGCTTTAGCAAAATATTTTTCAGCAACCTGTTTCTTGCCCAGCATCTCTGCAAGACGCGCATAAGACGCCACGCCGAGGATAGCTTTGATTGAAAGGTTGGCATTGTGAGCGAAATGACCGGCGAAGTCATCGGTGCAAAGTTGGTTTTCCGGATCAAGACCATATTCGGCAAGATATTCCGCCCAAGTTGAAAGAACATTCCAATGACGTGCAGCATACTCTGCATTTCCTTCCACTTTTGCAAGAGCGGCAGCGAGGATAAGCATGTTGCCGGACTCCTCTACAGGCATGTCTCCGCCATATGTCTGGCCGTTTGCAAGCGGGTAAGTGCCTACATCATGTGCCGCAAAAGGCTTGGTCCATTTTCCGCTCTCGGAATAATATAGTATATGATTCATCAACCCTTTCACAAGCTCAGGATTATAAAGAAGGAACATAGGTGCCGAAGGATAAGTGATATCTACCGTTCCTATAGATCCGTTACTGAAATTCTCTTTGGAGAACCAGAGTATGTCGCCCTGTGGAGATTCCACAAGCTTATGGGCAGCGATCGCCTGACGATAGGCAAGGGCACACAACTCTGCATATGCCTCACCTCCTGCCGTTGCCGCCTCCACCATCATCGTACGGTCAAATTCGACAGTCTTCTTCATCAGTGAAGAATAGTCGGCAGACGCAGACTTAAGCTGGTCAATGATTGTGGAATCATTATTGCGGTTCCAGTAGGGACGCAGATTCGTACCGAAATACTGGATAGAGAAAATATCGTCGTAACCTACCATCAGGTAACCCGATGCAGAAGTGCACTTCCCTTTGCTGACAGTCATACCGACTTCCTTGCCCGATTGTGCAAGATTTATCTTCTTACCCTTCACAAACGATTTACGTGCGGATTTGGCATCACCGAACCATGGAGCCACATCCGAATCAGAAGCAAGATAGAAAGTTCCCCAGTCAATACGAAGGTCATCACCGCTCTTGGCAAGTATTTCCTGATTCACACTCGCAACGGTCACCGCGGTAATGCCGTCTTCCTTAACAATTCCGGAAACAGATTTCTGGGTGACATTGTCTATTGCCCATTCGCGTCCGGCTTCGAAATAAAACTTTATGTCATGCTTCTTCCCGTCTGCACTCTTTACATTATACGTAATATAATTGACAGGACGGCTAAGGAGATCGAGATTGTCAAGAAACGCGGGAGCAGTAAATGTCAAGTCAAGATTCACAGGACCACAGACAAAACTATATAACGTATTCATCGGAAGAACTTCGCATGCTGTCTGCACAGCTTCATTGAGGAAGTGGCTGGAAGGTTTCTCTTCGATATCAAGACCGAAATCAAGGAATGCAAGACCTCCGCGATCACGACACCATGCAGCTATCAGGTTCTTTCCGGGTTTAAGGGTCTTGCGGACATCTTGCGGAAGGAGAACACGCACATTCTTATGACACTGGTTACCCGTATCCACAACCTTTATGCCATTTATATATATGACGACATCGTCATCATGCGAATAATTAAGATAGACAGGCTTATTGCCGATGCCTGAAGGTATTGAAACCTCACGTCTTACCCATATCTCTTCCGTATTCCAGAGTGTCTTGGCGAGTTGTTCCTGCGGAACAGAACCGAAAGCTCCTTTACCTGTTTTCCAACCGGAAGCATTGAACTCCGGCTTATACCAATCTCCCGAAGGTTTGGTTGTGGTATAATCACCCTCCCACACCTCTCCGGCTGCCGTAGAAACCAAAGAAGATAACACCGGAACCTCCTTGCCCATAAAGCGGTAAGGCACTCCGTCAACACTCAACACGCCGATAAGCGGATATTCCTTGCCTGTCCAATGGCGGGTCACGTCATCATACAGATGATCGGTAGTTGACCAGCAACTGGTATATGGATCCACGGTAATAAGTGGATTAGCCGGGGCACGCAGGGCGGCAGAAGAGCCTGCGGTCGCAATGGCTGCGAGGGAGAGAGAGATAAGAAGTTGTTTCATGATTCAGTTATAAATAATTTACACCGCAAAAATAAGAAGAGAAATATTTGAGGGCAGTATTCTATTCCGACAGAAGTATATTCATTCGGGATATTTGTCGAAATAGAGACATTTTTGGCACAACACGTTACATTTTTAACACATTCAGCTCACATGTCAATTTCCCGTTTCCTTTTTTTATATTACCTTTGCATCATAATCATGCACAGACAGATCATACATAAACCGGTATAATTCAAAGTGCGGTTAACCTTAGACGACACGCTGATCATGAACTCCCACATAAAAAATTTCGTACTGACTATCGCATTTATATTATCATTGGCAACACAGCCTGCATATTCCTACAACATGCGGCAGTCTTCAAATATAGATGGACTTTCCAACAGCGCCATCCTTTCATTATGTCGCGATGATAACGGATTCCTTTGGATCGGAACTTGTGATGGTGTAAATATAGCCGACGGCACCTCCATCAATCCCTTCACGTCGATATTTCCCGGGCAACCCCTTTCCGGAAATATCATAGAAGCCATATTCAACGGAGGAAACGGGATAATGTGCGTGCTGACGAATCATGGTCTCGACCTTGTAGACTGCAAAGCTCGTACCGTAAAGACATTTCCCCAGTTCAGTGGACAAGAACATATGTGCGTGAATGAAGACGGCACTCTTTTCCTACTCGCTGAAGATTCACGCCTGTTCTATCACGACAGAAAAAACACAAACGATTTCTTGAATGCAGGCAAAGTCGACGTCCCGTTCAATAACATAAGACGCATTGCAATCAGGAACAAGTCTCTTTGGATTGTTTCAGACAATGGAGTATATGCATGCGACATATCAACCGCTCCCAAAGGAACAATGACGACATCCGGAAAAATTAGAACAGTGAACAAAGCTGACATCTTATTTGCAAAGGTTCAAGGGAACAGGATATTTGTTGTTGACAAAGACGGCTTTATATGCGAAATAAAGGAAGACGGTTCAATCCATAAAATCACCGACATATCAACGGAAATTAAAAAAAGAGGCAAGATTTCGGATCTCGTAAACGATCATCATGGAGACTTCTTCATCTCTTTCAGCACAGACGGCGTGATATGGGTAGACACAAATGGAGACAGCCAATTTCAATCAATAGACCTCAATCCTCAAGTTGGTGTTTTTTGTCTGGAACAATCCGCCGATCAAGATGTAATATGGATAGGATCAGATTGCCAAGGTCTTTATACATATTGGGACGACCGTTATAGCATCCGTTCATTCGATTTCGACTCATTCAGCAACCGGATTTCTCATCCGATAAGAGCCATACATGTTGACAACCACAACAATCTCTGGCTCGGCACCAAAGGGGGTGGAATCTTAAAAATAGCAAACTTCAACGAGTTCGATCCTTCTGTATCAATCGCAAACGGGGTGCTGTTTACATCTTCAAACAGCGATCTGAAACACAATTCCGTATATGCATTGGGAAAAAGCAACCGACCGATAATGTGGATAGCCACTGAAGAAGGAATCAACTATTACAACTATAAGGAAGGCAGAATACACTCGATGAACATTGATCCCGACATCAAGTTCATTCACGGAGTGATCGAAACCAACGATTCCACACTTTGGATGTGCACACTCGGTCAAGGAGTTGCAAAAGCAAAAATCTCAGGAGATTCAGAGCATCCACATCTATCAGACATAAAGAAATATACACTCGATAACGGGGCATTCTCCTCAAATCAATTCTTCTCCATAGTGACAGACAAAGAAGGAAGCATATTTTTCTGCAACCGAGGAAAGGGGATGTTTGAAATCAAGGAAGAAAAGTTGCGTCATATACCGTTCAAGACAAATTTCGGGACAAAAGGTGTGAAAGATATATTCGATGCATTCAAAGACGGATCCACATTCTGGCTTGGCACAGGAAGCGGACTCATAAAGTCTACACCTAATGGAGAGAAACGTTTTTTTGGTGCCGAATATGGCTTTACCAACAATACTATCCACGAGGTATTATATGGGAATGACAAAAGGATATGGGTCACGACCAACAATGGCATAGTAAGATTCAACCCTGAAAACAACGAATCTCAGACTTATGGCAAAAATTTCGGTATCAACGTGACTGAGTTTAGCGATGGTGCAAGCTTCAATACCGGCAACACATTGATATTCGGAGGCATTAACGGAGTGGTATTCGTAAACGGGCATGACGGATATGTTGCGCCTGAACCTTTTTTACCAAAATTGTCTTTGTTGAAACTTAAAATTGCAGGAGAAGGAGTTCCCTTAAATGACCATCTTGACACTTCAGGCAAAAAGAATAAACTTGTTTTTGATTCAGACCAGAATCACTTCTCGCTTACTGTTGTAGCTCCCGACTTTATCAATGCATATAATTATACATATTATTACACTCTCGATGGTAAAGAATGGATAAGCAACGGCGGCAGCCCTACCATCTCTTTCAATCAGATGAACCATGGCACATACAATCTTCAGGTCAAATATATAAACCGCGCAACCGGCATGGAAAGCGAAGCATATCATGTGCAGCTCACGGTGAAAGCCCCTTGGTACCTCTCAAATATCGCCAAAATTATCTACCTTATCATAATTCTCTCTTTAACTGGCGGATTGTTATGGCTATACATACGTAGGCAAAAAGAGAATCAAAAGAAAAAAATGGTGCATCTCGAACAGGCGCATAAGGAGGAAGTATATGAAGAGAAATTACGTTTTTTCACCAATATAACCCATGAATTCTGCACCCCGCTGACACTTATTTACGGGCCAAGCGAACGCATTCTTGAATATCCGGGGTCTGACGACTATATCCGCAAGTACGTAAAGTTGATCCGCAACAATGCCGAACGCCTTAACACCTTGATTCAGGAACTTATAGACTTCAGGCGTATCGAAACAGGTCACAAGGCTGCAAAAGTGAGAAAAATCATGGTAAGCGAACTGTGTAACGACACTTATGATTCATTCTCGGAACTCGCAGAGCGCAACAACATTAATTTCATAAACGAAATTAAACCGGACATTGTCTGGAATTCAGATTACAGTTGCTTGAAAAAGATCCTGAACAACCTTATATCCAACGCATTTAAATACACATCTCCGGGCGGAACTATAAAAGTAGGAGCACAGGAGCTTGACGGACGCCTTCATATAAACGTCTACAATACCGGCAAGGGGGTGCGTGAAGAAGACAAGAACCGCATTTTCAACCGATACACAATTCTTGATAATGTTGAACAAAACGCGATAAAGGGCATTTCAAGCCGGAACGGACTCGGCATGGCAATATGCCACAGCATGGTTGACATGCTTCACGGAACAATATCCATAGAAAGTGAGGTCGGCAAATTTGCAGAATTTATAGTCATACTCCCGCAACTTGCAATTACAGAGCATGACGAAAATGAAGCTGTGGCAGACACTACAGAAAGTGAAAAAAAACAAACATTAAGCGATAATAACGAATCTTCAAAAATAATACACAGTATTGATAAGGATAACAAAGCTCCGGTGATTCTTGCACTTGATGACAACAAGGAGATTCTGAACCTGCTGACAGACAGTCTCACACAATATAATGTAATCACTGCTGAAAATGCAACCGAAGGAATATCAATTCTGAAAGAGACCGCACCAGATCTGATAATCAGCGATATTATGATGCCGGGAACAGACGGCACTGAATTTGCACGCCAAATAAAGGGAAACAGGCACACAATGCATATACCTCTCGTGTTATTGTCGGCAAAAACCAGCAATGAAGAAAAAATCAAGGGAATTGAGGCAGGTGCCGATGCATATATCGGCAAACCATTCAGCATAAGCTATCTTAAGGCTGTGATTAAACGTCTATTGGAAAACAGGCAACATCTCAAGGAGTATTATAACACATCCGCAAGTTCATTCGAATTTACCGGAGGTAAACTCATGCATCGCCAAGAAAAGGATTTCATCACCAAAGTGACAGACTTTATTGATGCGCATATAGACGACAATGACCTCTCTGCAGAACAGATTGCCATCCATATGAAGACAAGCAGCCGTAACCTCTATCGTAAGTTCAAAGAAATAGGCGAAGCATCACCGAATGATTTCATAAAGAACCATCGCATAAATTACGCGGCAAAGCTTCTGTTGACCACCTCCCTTACTGTTCAGGAAATAATATACCGTTGCGGATTCACAAACCGCTCCCACTTCTATAAGGAATTTGCAAAGCGTCTCGGCACAACTCCCAAAGAATACAGGACTGCAAACCAGACCAAAGATTCCGATATTTAGGAAATATTTCCCATATTTCCATAGTCTCCATTTTTGCCAGTTGTGTATTCAAACGCATATACATATATATACGTACACAGTTGTCATTCCAACATACATTTATTTGCATATGGCTTCCTAATTTTGCAAATAAAATATTTTAATAATGAACAGATTCCTTATCGCACTATCTTGCGCGGCCATATCCGCAAGTGTTTCCGGAGCATACGCTGCCGAGGCACCCAGATGTGCCAATGACAACACTGTAGTGAGGACTGCGTACAAGAATTTAAAAACAAACCGTCCTGCCAAGAAAGATAGACTTTTCCATTCTGAAGCTGTAGAAAAAGAAATCAAACGGGTAAAGAAGCTACTTACTAACCAGAAACTTGCCTGGATGTTTGAGAATTGTTTCCCGAACACTATCGACACCACGGTGCATTACCGCATCGGTGAAGACGGTAAGCACGACACTTTCGTCTACACCGGTGACATACACGCAATGTGGTTGCGAGATTCCGGAGCACAGGTATGGCCATACGTGCAGCTCGCCAATTCCGACAGCAAACTGAAGGATATGGTAGAGGGCGTTATCCGTCGCCAGTTCAAATGCATTATAATCGATCCCTATGCAAATGCCTTCAACGATGGGCCAACAGGGGGAGAATGGATGAGCGACCTGACCGACATGAAACCCGAGCTGCATGAAAGGAAATGGGAAATAGACTCCCTATGCTATCCGTTAAGGCTTGCATACGAATATTGGAAGGTGACAGGTGATGCCGGCATATTCGATTCAATATGGATCGAAGCTATGGAGAAAATACTAATCACATTCACCGAGCAGCAACGAAAAGACGGCGTAGGTCCCTACCGCTTCCAAAGAAAAACAGAACGAGCTCTTGACACTCTTAATAACGACGGGCTCGGATCTCCTGTAAATCCCTGCGGACTGATAGTGTCGGCATTCCGTCCGAGTGACGACGCAACCACATTGCAGTTCCTTATCCCTTCGAATTTCTTCGCGGTTTCAGTGCTCAGGAAGGCTGCCGAGATTTTGACAGAGGTAAACGGCAAGCCGGAAATGGCTAAAAAATGCATTAGCCTTGCAAACGAGGTGGAAACGGCGTTAAAGAAGTATGCCATAAACAACCATCCGCAATTCGGTCCTATATACGCCTTCGAGGTTGACGGATTCGGCAACCAATACTTAATGGACGATTCCAACGCTCCAAGCCTGCTTTCACTCCCTTATCTCTCCGATGTGGATATCGATGACCCAGTATATCTCAACACTCGAAAGTTTGTATGGAGCCAAAGTAATCCTTATTTCTTCAAAGGCGTTGCAGGAGAAGGTATCGGAGGACCGCATATAGGCTACGACATGGTCTGGCCCATGAGCATCATGATGAAAGCCTTTACAAGCCAAGACGACAAAGAGATTGCCGAATGCATAAAGATGGTAATGGACACTGAGGCGGGCACCGGATTCATTCATGAATCTTTCCACAAAGACGACGCCACAAATTTCACCCGTCCATGGTTCGCATGGCAAAACACCCTTTTCGGAGAGCTTATACTTAAACTCGTAAACGAGGGGAAAGTCGACCTGCTGAACAATATCTAAAAACATACTGATAAAAAAATATATCCACCTGCTTTTTCAGGTGGATATATTTTTATCGGCTTATTTTTATAAAACTCAAATAAGGCTACGTCCTTTATCTATTGCCTGCTCGTTTAGAGGAATAAGCTTGTGATGACGCTCCGGAAGGGATTTCTTCAACCCCTTGATCACGTTCTCCATCGGAAGCTTATAATCCATAGCTTCGAGCAATGCGCCCATGACAACCATGTTATAAGCTTTGGAATTGCCGATCTCAAGGGTTGCTTCCATGGCATTGATAGGATACACCTTTATATCCTCACGTTTGGGATGTTTGTGAATACCGTTGGTATCGTAAATCAATATTCCGCCGGGTTTCACCTTCTCCCCGAATTTATCAAGACTTTGCTGGTTGAGGGCGATCACAATATCATAGCGATCAAGCACCGGAGACGAAATCTTGTCATCGGAAAGAATAACGGTCACATTCGCAGTTCCTCCGCGCTGTTCCGGACCATAAGAAGGCATCCATGTGACTTCCTTATCATCCATCAAACCTGAATAAGCGAGGATCTTACCCATCGAAAGGACTCCCTGTCCTCCGAATCCGGCTATAATAATTTCTTCTTTCATTTCTTTATGATTTTGCCGAATTACACATTCTTAAGGTCTCCAAGAGGATATTTCGGGAACATGTTCTCCTCCATCCATTGGTTAGCTTTCTCAGGTGACATCTTCCAGCCCGAGTTGCAAGTAGCGACAACTTCCACTACCGAAGTGCCTTTCTTTGCAAGAGCATTCTCGAATGCCTTCTTGAGACAGGCTTTAGTCTTACGGACAGCAGCAGGAGTATGAACCGCCTGGCGGGTAACATAGCATGTTCCGTCGAGAATAGCCATCAGGTTAGTTATTTCCAGCGGATGACCGTTAAGGTCTACCCTACGTCCATAAGGCGTAGTGGCAGTCTTCTGACCAACCAGCGTAGTGGGAGCCATCTGACCTCCTGTCATACCATATATAGCGTTGTTCACGAATATCATGACTATGTTCTCGCCACGATTGGCAGCGTGAATGGATTCTGCCGTTCCGATTGCAGACATGTCTCCGTCACCCTGATACGTGAATACCACATTCTCGGGCCAAAGGCGTGAAACGGCAGTAGCCACGGCAGGCGCACGACCATGAGCTGCCTCAACCCAGTCTACGTCTATGTAATTGTATGCAAACACGGCACAACCTACCGGTGAAACACCTACGGTCTTATCCGTCAGTCCCATCTCTTGAATCACTTCTGCAAGAAGCTTATGAATCACGCCATGACTACAGCCTGGGCAATAATGCATATGAACCTCTTCGAGAAGCTCAGGCTTGCTATAAACCTTGTTTTCCGGACAAATGATATCTTCAATTTCCATTTTTGCTTTCTTTTGGAGGTTATTATTTCTTGTTGATTATTTTCTCTTCAATTGCAGTCACAACCTCTTCGGGACTCGGAATTATACCGCCCATACGGCCGAAATGCTCCACAGGCAGGCTGTCATGCACTGCAAGGCGCACGTCTTCAACCATCTGGCCTGCATTAAGTTCAACCACGAGGACTCCTTTCTTGCCGGCTGCTGCCTTATTTATCGCATCCGACGGGAAAGGCCAAAGGGTTATCGGACGGACAATGCCGACCTTTATTCCTTTCTCGGCTGCAATCTCACGAGCTTTATCACAAATACGCGCTATAGATCCAAACGCCACGATCAGATAATCGGCACCTTCAACACCGATCTCTTCCCAACGTGTCTCATTTTTCTCTATTTCACGATAACGTTCCTGCAACTTATGATTGATCACCTCCATTTTGGATGACTCAAGCTCAAGAGATGTAACCACATTGCGCTTGCGACCATCCTTACGTCCGGACGTTGCCCAGGGGCACTGACGGCGAAGTTCATCCTCAGAACGGCGGGGACGCTGCTCCGGAAGAACCACCTTCTCCATCATCTGACCAACTATACCG
>CAMYSW010000054.1:0-11675 GCA_947297425.1 uncultured Porphyromonadaceae bacterium | reverse complement strand
TAGTACGGTGTCGTGGGCTCGGAGATGTGTTTAAGAGACATATAAGGTCCGGTTACCACTGAGACACATGGAATTCAATGTCTGTCTGCGATCCGGTCACAGGGATGCACGGAGCATTCGGTCCGTCCCTGCCCATACGTCATTTCGCACCCGCGCCCCAATGCCGTTTCGGAGAGGAATGGGATCCCAATGATTTCCTGCCGATGCAAGAAATGCTCGAAAAGAACTCTGAAACTTTAGCGGGAGTGATATTGGAACCCATCGTGCAAGGCGCAGGTGGCATGCGTTTCTATCATCCTCAATATCTACGGGAATTGCGTAAAGCTTGCGACCGTCTCGGAATAATCCTCATATTCGATGAAATTGCCACCGGATTCGGACGCACCGGCAAACTTTTTGCCTGGGAACATGCGGGAACGGAACCGGACATAATGCTTCTCGGCAAGGCTATCACCGGAGGTTACATGACATTCTCCGCAGTAGCCACATCCGCAGCAATCGCTGACCGCATTTCTTCGTCACAGTCCGGGTGCATGATGCATGGACCAACATTCATGGGCAACCCGTTGGCTTGTGCCGTGGCACTGGCATCAACACGCCTTCTGCTAAATTCCCCGTGGCAACAACGTGTCCATGAGATCGAAAGTATTATGCGGCGACGTCTGTCGGAGGCGAAAGAATGGGAATGTGTAGACGATGTCAGAGTGTTGGGAGGAATCGGAGTGATCCAGTTAAAAGAGGATATAAATCTTGGAGAGTTTCAAAAACTTTGCATCAGAGAAGGCGTATGGATCCGTCCATTCGGCAAGAATGCATATATCATGCCCCCCTATCTTGCCGTAAGCGATGACCAAGTAGAAAAACTATGCGATGCGCTATTGAAGATAGTTTTCAGTTGTCAGTTTTCAGTTGTCAGACTTGATTCTTAAAACTGAAAACTGAAAACTGAAAACCGAAAACCGAAAACCGAAATGCCACTAACCGATTACGCAAGAACACTCGAAAAGTTTGATAGCCAAAGCCGATTCAGAGAGATTCCTGATGACCGTCAGGATTCACTCCGGATAGATATGACATCAAACGATTATATGGGTCTCGGAACAAGATGGAAAGACTTCATGCCTGAGTTTTTTCAAAGATATCCTGATGCATCATTCTCATCATCTGCATCCCGCCTTCTTTCCAGACGGCAGGACCACCATTCCCGTCTTGAGAACCTGCTTTCGGGTCTTTATGGCAAGGAGGTGCTACTTTTCAACTCCGGTTATCACGCGAATGTAGGCATAATACAAGCCCTTAATATTCCGGGAACAGTTTTCCTTTGCGACAAGTTGATCCATGCTTCAATGATCGACGGCATCATGCTTGCAAAAGCAGATTATCAACGCTGGCGACATAACGATATTGAATCCCTTCATAAACTTCTGCAAAAATATAAAGAGTATACAAGGTGTATAGTGGCACTTGAATCAATCTACAGCATGGATGGAGATCTCGCTCCCCTTAAGCAAATCTCGGAGTTAAAAAAGGAATATCCCAACATGATCCTATATGTGGATGAAGCACACGCATTCGGAACCCGTGGAATCCGAGGACTCGGACTTGCAGAAGAACTTGACGTCATTGAGCATATTGATATTCTTGTGGGCACTCTCGGAAAAGCGGCGGCATCTTCAGGCGCATTTGTAGCCACGCACCCTACTCTCAAGGATTACTTTGTCAACTGTTCGCGAAGCTTCATTTTCTCAACAGCCCTACCTCCCGTGAATGCGGCATGGTCTGAACTAATGATCATCAAGATGCTTATAATGACCCGGGAACGTGAGCATTTATTAAAAATTTCAAACCTGTTTCGCAAAGGGATAGAAAAAATTTCCGGAACTGCCAATCAGTCAGGATCTCATATAGTCCCGTTGGTCTTGGGTGATGCCACAAGGGCTCTTCATCTTGCCTCAAGGCTATCCTTAAAAGGTATCGATGCCCTACCCATACGTCGACCCACCGTGCCGCAGGGTGGTGAAAGAATCCGTTTTTCCTTATCCGCAGACATGACTGAGGATAAGATAAGACACATACTAAAAATCATAAGTGATGAAATTTGAATATATCAGCCACGATCCGGATTGCAGGTCACTCATCCTCATTTTTGCAGGATGGAGCACCGGTCCTTCGCTATATAATGATGTCAGCATGAAAGGTTGGGACGTGGCTGTGGTATATGATTATTCCGATCTCTCCATTGACCTGACTTTTTTAAACAAATACACGACAGTATGGCTATTCGCATGGTCATTAGGCGTGAAAGTAGCTGCCGCAACCCTTCCTCCGGAAAAGATAACGGCAGCATACGCCATAAACGGCACTCTCAATCCTGTTGATGACAAGGAAGGAATACCTTTAGCAATCTACAATGGCACAGCAGATAACCTTGACTCAAGAAACCTAAAGAAATTCCAAAGACGCATGGTTCCGGATTCAGAGACATATAAACGTCTTTTTGACAACGAACCAAGCTCTGAAGAGATTATCTCCCTAAAGAACCAGCTATATGCAATACGGGATATAGACACTGAAAACCGGTCCCTGCCTTGGAGACGTGCTTATATCGGAATCGAAGACAGAATATTTCCGTCAGCAAACATGGAACACAGTTGGGATAAAGCGGGCATAGAGATCGTAAAGATGCAAGCCGCCCATTATATCCCAATCTCGGATATAGTCAGATCCACCGTACCTAATTGTGAGATAATTGCACACAAATTCTGTCAGGCAGCAGGAACATACGACAACAACGCCATCGCACAGAAACGTATCGCCGAAAAACTTCTCACTCTGCTTGACAACTTCTCCATCCCATCCGATCCAAAAATCCTCGAAATAGGACCCGGAACGGGCATGTTTTCAAGACTCTATTCCAAAAAAATTAAACCATCTGAAATTGATTTCGTTGACATAACGCCCCTTCGACAGTTCGGAATATCTGAAACGGAACGTTACCACTGTGAAGATGCGGAGAAATGGATTCTTAACAATCATGACAAATATGATTGCATTTTTTCATCATCAACGATACAATGGTTTGCCAATATACCGGAGTTCCTTCGCAATTGTTTCAAGGCTCTGCGTCCAGGTGGAATAATCCTTATCTCAAGTTTCCTTCCGGGCAACCTCGGTGAACTTGATGCATTACGCCCGTCCCCGATTCATTACCATGCGCAAGAGGAGTATGAAAGCTGGTTTAAAGATATTTTCTCATCTGTCAAGATTTTCTCAGAAAATATATGTCTTGAGTTTTCGTCGACGAGAGAACTAATGATGCACCTTAAACACACCGGTGTCGGCGGTTCCGCGCCCTCTCCCCATGTCGCTCCATCATCCCTGCGAAACCTGCGAAACATTACCTACCGTCCGATATATCTCGCCGGACTCCGCACTTAGAAGTTCCTAAAATTTTCTACCTCTAATGAAATTCATACATACTTCCGACTGGCATCTCGGACATTCCCTATATAATTATGACAGGCAGGAGGAACAGGAAGATATGCTCAGACAGATTGTCAAAATAGTCAGCAATGAGCAGCCGGACATATTCCTCCTCTGTGGCGACATATATCACACGGCACAACCACCCGCCGCCACTCAGCGACTCTTTGCCGACACTATCGCCGACCTACATCTCGCATGCCCGGAGATGAAAATATTTATCACCGCCGGCAACCATGACAGCGCCTCCCGCCATGACATCTTCAACCGTCCTTGGCGAGCGCTCAATGTAACAACGGTGGGTGCTGTGGATGCCGGCGACCTTGATTCCATGATATTCGAGGTTCCCGGAAAATGTTATGTCATAGCTGTCCCGTATTGCCATGAGCGAAATATGCCTGACGATCTTTTCATAAAGCTCACAGACAGGACCGCAGAACTGAACAAAGACAGACTGCCGGTAATAATGACCGCACATACCGCCGTGACAGGAAGCGATTTCAAAGGGCACGATCAAACCACGGAAATAAACGTAGGTGGCATAGACTGCATGGCAATCCGAGATTTCGGAGAGGGAGGAGAGAAATATGACTATCTCGCATTGGGACATATCCACCGTGCCCAAACACTACGTGGAAGCAGTGGACGGATAAGGTATTCAGGAACGCCATTGCCGGTGTCTTTTGACGAGGATTATCCTCACAGCATCTCAATGGTAGAGCTGTCGGAATGCGGTGAAGAACCGATAATAAGGGAGATACCCATTGCAAACCGTCACCCACTGATAACTCTTCCCTCCGAAGGGTATGCATCGTTTGAGGAAACATTGGAATTATTAAAAGGTTTTCCGGATGACATAGAGGCATATATAAGGCTCAATGTGGAGATTACAGATTTTCTGCCACATATGGCGCGAGAAAACGCTGAAGCCGCAACACGCGATAAAAAATGCAGGTTCTGCCATATAAACGTTGTCAGGAAAACCGCAGTTGAAAATAATGAACAGCTTTGCAACATGTCGGTGGGCGAGTTCAAAGAGCTGTCCCCATTAGAGATCGCCAGCATGTTTGCAGAAGAAAAAGGGGGAATACTCGATAATGAGCTTAAAGAATTGCTATCCGAAATTTATATCTCTGTTAAAGAAGAGGAAAGAGAATGAAACTACGCAAACTCACCATTCATAACATGGCATCGATCGGTGATGCCACAATAGATTTCTGCGCTGACCCGCTTGCTGAGAGCGAAGTGTTTCTCATTTCCGGGAAAACAGGCGCCGGAAAATCCACCATACTCGACTGTATATGCCTTCCATTATATTCCACGGCTCCAAGATTCAAGAATACCCACATAACAGGTTCAACAACCGATGGCAAGGGAAACGACAATATAAATGTCAGCGATCCCAGGCAGATATTACGCCGCAATACAGGCGAAGGCTTTGCGGAACTTGAATTTAAAGGCAATAACGGCGTGAATTATCGCGCTAAATGGGGTGTGCAACGCTCTCGCAAAAAAATTGATGGAAAACTACAAAAAAAGATATGGACCCTCGAAAATATTGACAAAGGATTTGTATTGTCGAAAGACGCGGAAATACAACAGGAGATAGCAACTGCCGTAGGCTTGGATTTCAATCAGTTCTGCAGGACCGTCATGCTCGCTCAAGGAGAGTTCACACGTTTCCTCAATAGTAACGATAATGACAAGAGTGAAATCTTAAGCAAGATAACCGGAACCGGAATATATTCGAAAATCGGTGTAAAAATTTTCGAACGTTACAAATCTGAAGAAAACATTTTCAACACTTTAAAGACCCGTATCGAAGGTGTTACAATATTGTCAAATGAGGAGATATCCCGAAAAAAGACCATTTTAAGCGAAATAGAAAAAGAGAACGGAGATTTACATAACCTGTTGAAATCAGAATCCGAACTGCTGAATCTCCTGAAATCTGCAAAAGAAACTGAAAATGAAATAAAATCACTTGACCACAGGATTCTGGATCTGAAGGATAAAGCCTTATCCTTGCTTGCCTCGCGACATAAGGCAGCAATAGAAATATCTGATATTGAGAAGGAGATGGCAAACATCCTCCTATCTATAGAAAAAGAATCCGATTGCAAGGAAATATTCAACGATTCCCCTCAAATAATCATTAATGCAAAGCGGATTTTATCATTAAAGGACAATATTACAACAGAAAAAAACTACATATCTGCAAGAAATAAAGAGATAATCAATGTAATAACACCTAAGAAATCGGCAATAGAGAATAGTATAAACGAGATCGCTTTAAAAATAAAAGATTCTGAAAAAGAGCATGAGACAAAATATAGAGAACTTGAAGCCCTAACTCTCCCGGATTTGCGAACAAGCAAGGAACGTTTGATGTCTGAGCGCATTGAGCTTCAAAACCTTATGATCATAATCCAAAACTATCGAGACATAGCCAAACGCGTAAACCAAGAAAAAGAGAATCTTGAAAAACAGACAAAACACTTAGAAGAACTACATAATAAGAAAAAACAGCTTAAGGAGCCTCTGACTTTTGCAGAGGAGAAATTACGCATTTGTAAGAACATATATGACAAGCTGTTCGCTTCGAGTGAAAAAATTCTTGGCTCCATTCGCAATTCATTGAATGTAGGAGACATTTGTCCGGTATGTAGAAAAGAAATAACATCTGCAATTCCATCGGACTCCGCTATCAGATCGATAATAATCGAGCACAAGCAAGATCTTGATAAAGCCGAGAATGAAAGGAATGTGCTTGACAACAAAATGAAAGACACTATAGCCGAAATTAAAACATTAACTCATGTCATTGAGCTTGCCCATAAAAAAATAACGGAAGATGATTCCTTATCCAAGGCATATGACAAGGTTATAGAAAAGTGTTCAAAACTCGGCATTCAGGAAATAACGGACAATATAGATTACCTGATACAGACAAGAGCCGATGAATTATCGGCGCGCATGAACGTCATAACAGAAAAAATTTCCTCAGGAGAAGAGATTGAAAAGAGTGTAAGAAGTCTTGAGAAAGAACTTAGAAAACTGTCAGACTCGCTTCAAAATGAAAAAGACTCTTTAAAAAAGATAGACCTGAGAGTCGAAACACTAAAGACACAAAATATCGGCTCCGAAGAAAACATAAAAAGATTCGATAAAGAATGCGCAATCCTAATTGACAGGATATCGCGCAATCTGAATGGTTCCAAGTATGAAACAGGGTTTCTGAAAGATATAGCTGATTTCTGTAAAATACTTGAAAAGGATGCCCGGCGATATTCAGAACTGATCCGCGAAAACGATAGACTTGAGAAAGCACTCGTTAGCAGAAGGTCGGCATTGGATACACTCAATAATACAATTGAACTAATTGAATCAAGAATGCCGCTGATAACTGAAGAAACGGATATTCATCCCCTAAAGACGGATAATTTACAGAAATATGCAACAGACCTGTCGGCAGAAATAGTATCCACGTTTGAGCTGTTGAACAATAACAAAAAGAAACTTGATTCAACACGCGATAATTTGGAAAAGATTGCAAAAAGTAAGGAAACTGAAACTTCATCGGAAGAAGAAATAATTTCTGAAATCACTACTGCTGCCAGAATTTCAAGAATTAACGATGCAATACGGGAAAACGATATAAGATCAGGTGCAATAACAGCCGAACTAAAATTGGACGAGGATCAAAAAATGAGACTCGAGTCTATGATCAAGGAATATGATAAACAAAGCAAAATTCTTGAAAAATGGCATATTCTCAACGACATGTTCGGAGACAGCGAAGGCAAGAAATTCCGTAAGATAGCACAAAGCTATATACTGTCAGAATTAATTCGCACCGCAAATCATTACATGAAAACCCTTTCCGAGCGTTATCGGCTTCATGTAGAACCCGGAACATTTGTAATTCTGGTAGAAGACGCATGGCAGGGATTCGCCAGGCGTTCGGCATCTACCATTTCCGGTGGAGAAAGTTTTCTGGTGTCGCTATCCCTCGCCCTTGCCCTCAGCGACATGGGCAGTTCATTTTCTGTAGACACCCTCTTTATTGACGAAGGTTTCGGGGCACTAAGCGGAGACGTGTTGCATAATGCAATAAACACACTGCAGATACTGCATTCGAAGGCGGGACGGAAAGTGGGCATCATCAGTCATGTGGAAGAACTGCGCGAACGCATTCCCGTCCAGATAAACGTGATCAGGCAAGGCTTCTCCGCAGAAAGTCACATTTCAATCACACAAATGATTTAATTTAAATAGTTTCTAAATTTTTTGATTATATTTGCAAAAACAACTTATATTTTGACATAGTTATGAAAGGAATTGTCTTGGCAGGAGGGTCCGGCACCCGTTTATATCCAATCACCAAAGGTGTAAGCAAGCAGATGTTACCTATCTATGACAAGCCTATGGTTTATTACCCCATCTCTACATTGATGATGGCGGGCATACGCGACATCCTGATAATATCCACGCCTCAGGATCTACCCGGATTCAAACGTCTTCTCTGTGACGGTTCTGATTTTGGGGTCAACCTTGAATATGCAGAGCAACCGTCTCCCGACGGACTTGCCCAGGCATTCATAATCGGACGTGATTTCATAGGAAACGACAGCGCATGCCTTGTGCTCGGAGACAATATCTTCCATGGAGCCGGCTTTTCTCGCATTCTGAAAGATGCTGTAGAGACAGCTGAAAAAAAGGGGGAAGCAACCGTTTTCGGATATTGGGTAGATGACCCTGAACGTTACGGTGTTGCGGAATTTGACAAAGACGGCAATTGTCTTTCCATAGAAGAAAAACCGGTGAATCCGAAAAGCAACTATGCTGTGGTAGGACTTTACTTCTACCCCAACGATGTTGTAGACATAGCGGCGAATATCAAACCATCCGCTCGCGGAGAGTTGGAAATAACTACAGTGAACCAGGAGTTTCTAAAAAAGAATAAACTGAAAGTAAAGACTCTTCCAAGAGGTTTCGCATGGCTTGACACAGGCACGCATGACTCCCTTGCCGAAGCTTCCATATATGTAGAAGTGCTTGAAAAGCGACAAGGTCTCAAAATCGGATGTCTTGAAGGCATAGCTTACCGTCAAGGCTGGATCTCGGCAGAACGTTTGAAAGAAGTTGCCGCCCCCATGGCTAAGAATGAATACGGACGTTACCTCCTCAAGGTTGTAGACGAGATTGAGCGCACAGGATACTGCAATCTCGATTAAGTGTATTAATTTGGATAAACGTATTGTATCACGGAGTGTGACACACTCCGTGATACAATACGTTTATCCCGTTTATAAAACCATTATGTATTTGCTCGGATATGACATAGGCACATCTTCTGTTAAAGCATCATTAGTGGATGCCTTGACCGGAGAATGCATAGCCTCTGCATCGGCACCCGACTCTGAGGCTCCGATAAAATCATTGCAACCCGGCTGGGCGGAGCAATCGCCACATAGCTGGTGGGAATATATTAAAGACGTGACCTTGCTGCTGAATAAAAAGTCCGGCATCAACCCTGCCGACATCAAGGCTATAGGCCTATCTTATCAGATGCACGGTCTCGTGTGTATTGACAAGAACAGGAATGTGCTCCGCGATGCGATAATATGGTGCGACTCGCGCGGTGTCCCATATGGTGAAAAGGCATCAAAGGATGTTGGTGAGGGCAAATGTCTGGATCATCTCCTAAACTTGCCGGGAAACTTCACTGCAACCAAGTTGGCATGGGTGAAAGATCATGAACCCGGAATTTTCGAAAGGATATACAAAGTTATGCTTCCGGCTGACTACATAGCGATGTTAATGACCGGCGACATATGCACGACCCCGGGGGGATTATCCGAATATATGCTATGGGATTTCAAGGAAAATTCTCCGGCTCGATTTCTGATGGATTATTTCGGATATAATCAGGATATTTTTCCTGATGTATGTCATTGTTTCTCAGAACAAGGTAAACTATCAGCCAATGCCGCAAAAACATTAGGACTTGCACCCGGGACACCGGTAACATACAAAGCCGGAGACCAACCGAACAACGCAGTCTCTCTAAATGTATTCAATCCGGGAGAGATCGCTTCCACGGCAGGAACTTCAGGAGTTGTCTACGGCATAAAAAGCAATATCATTTGCGATCCTCAATCACGTGTAAACTGTTTTGCCCATGTGAACCATACAAATGAAAATCCCAGAATAGGGATAATGACTTGTATTAACGGAACAGGCATACTCAATGCGTGGCTTCGTAAGAATATCGTCTCCAAAGGAATCAGTTACCCGATGATGAACGATTTGGCTTCAGAAGTCAACGTCGGCTCAGAGGGGATCTCCATCCTGCCATTCGGGAATGGATCCGAGCGTATTATCCGGAATAGGCAGATATGCTGTTCAATGCTTGGCATTGATTTTAACAGACATGATCAGAGACATATTATACGTGCAGCGCAGGAGGGCATCGTGTTTTCATTCATGTACGGAATAGAGATAATGAAGAATGCAGGCATGAGCGTGGACAATATACATGCGGGAAATGCAAACATGTTTCTCAGCCCTGTATTCAGGAAAACGCTTGCAAACGTGACCGGAGCGGCAATAAAACTATTCGACACAGACGGAGCGGCTGGGGCTGCAAGGGCTGCAGGGATAGGAGCGGGAATATACACTGACAATAAAGAGGCGTTTGCATCACTTACTCAAATAAGAGAAATAGAACCGGACCTGAAAGCTTATGATGCTACCAACGAGGCATATACACTTTGGAAATCAAGGCTTCTTCAACAACTCCAATAAAGAAAACATACAATAAATAAGTAGCTTATATGACTAAAAAAGAATATTTCCCTTCTATCGGGAAAATCAAATTTGAAGGAACAGAGAGTTATAACCCTCTTGCATACAGGTATTATGACCCCGAACGCATGGTTCTTGGCAAAACCATGAAGGAGTGGCTCAAATTCGCCATGGCTTGGTGGCACACGCTTTGCGCAGAAGGCGCCGATCAATTTGGTGGTGGAACAAAAACATTTCCATGGAACGAAGCCCCCGATATGATGACCGCCGCTAAACAGCGTGCCGACGCAGGCTTCGAGATTATGCAAAAACTCGGAATCGAATATTTCTGCTTCCATGACACCGACCTGATCGGAGACATGGGCGAGGACATAGAAGATTACGAATCGCGAATGAAAGAGATTACAGAATATCTCAGAAAACTGATGGACGAGACAGGCATAAAGAACCTTTGGGGCACGGCAAACGTATTCGGCAATACCCGCTACATGAACGGGGCAGCAACAAATCCGGAATTTGACGTAGTTGCACGCGCAGCCGTCCAGATCAAGAACGCAATAGACGCCACAATAGCCCTCGGAGGACAGAATTATGTATTCTGGGGCGGTCGTGAAGGTTATATGAGCATTCTCAACACCGACCAGAAAAGAGAGAAAGAACACCTTGCCACCATGCTGACAATTGCCCGTGATTACGCCCGGTCAAAAGGATTCAAAGGAACATTCCTGATTGAGCCGAAACCCATGGAGCCGTCCAAACATCAATATGATGTTGACACGGAAACTGTAATCGGTTTTCTGAAGGCACACAACCTTGATAAGGATTTCAAGGTAAATATAGAGGTTAACCATGCCACACTCGCAGGACACACTTTCGAGCATGAACTTGCCGTTGCCGTAGACAACGGGATGCTTGGCTCAATCGATGCCAACCGGGGCGATTATCAGAATGGGTGGGACACTGATCAGTTTCCCATAGACAACTATGAGCTTACACAGGCAATGATGCAGATCATACGTAATGGCGGTCTCGGTAACGGAGGAACAAACTTCGATGCCAAGACCCGTCGCAACAGCACTGACCCCGAAGACATATTCATCGCCCACATAGCCGGTATGGATGCCATGGCGCGCGCCCTATTATCAGCAGCAGACATTCTCACCAAGTCTCCATATAAGAAGATGCTGTCGCAACGCTATGCAAGCTTCGATAATGGCAAAGGTAAAGAATTTGAAGACGGCAAGATGACACTCGAAGACATCGTCGCATATGCCAAAACCAAACCTGAACCAACTCCCGTATCCGGCAAACAGGAACTATATGAGACAATCGTAAACATGTATTGCTAACACGTGTCTATTATAAACATGTCGTTGTAAAAG
>CAMYSW010000053.1:0-11687 GCA_947297425.1 uncultured Porphyromonadaceae bacterium | reverse complement strand
CGCAGTCACATAGCCCGCTATGCTCCTTTGCCTTAAATGAATTTTATTCAAAAGATAGCCGCCCCAAATTTCACAGTTATTTTTAAACAACTTCTTAAAAGTTAAAAAAGAGTTGGCGGGTTGCGTAGTTTAAGCAAAGTTCGTATATTTGCGTAAGTGATCCTTACCTAAGAACTAATCGCTATGCAGAAACGTAACCATATCCTGATATTAGCCTTCGTTGCTGTTTTCTCATGCCTGACCTCTCAAGCCGCTTTAGGTCATGGCGAATTACGCAGTGTGACGTCAAAAGATGGCATCAGCGACCTTCTCGTGAATGTTATATATAAAGATTCAACGGGTTATGTCTGGTTTGGCACTGAATCGGGTCTTGACCGTTTCGACGGGAATATTATAAAACCTTATCATCTCGAATCTGAATCAAAAACCTCGTCGCGTCGTGTCAATGCAATCACGTCAGGCACATCCGGTAATATTTTTATAGGTTCTAATGTCGGTCTCTTTGAATTGCAACGTGGGTCAAGGAAGCCGTTAAGGCTATATCCAAATAAAATCACCGGTCGTGTCAGCAGTCTCGTTTCTGACTGTAACGGAACTCTTTATGTCGGAACAGACGCTGGCCTATACATATATAATGAAAGGAAGAAAGAGATGGACATGCAGCTCGTGGTGCCTGACATGTTGTCTTCTTCCAATAAAATAAAGGCACTGAATCTACAGAAGGGTAAAGGATTATGGATACTGACACAGCGCGAAATTCATTTCTTGTCTTTCTCCAAGGATCCCATATCTTCTTATAGCCTCGGTAAGGATGTTGAGTGTTCACATCTTGCCAGTAACGGGCCTGTATTGTATATAGGTACACAAGGAAACGGTATTATCCCTTTCAATACGGATGACCGGAAATTTCTCGAAACGATAGATGTGGGAAACAATGTAGTGACATCTATCAGTGTAACAGACAGGAACAATATACTGGTGAGCACAGACGGGGAAGGCATTTTCCTTTATTCACCTGCAGACAATGTGGTGCGTGAACATATTTCCACATTGAAAGAGACGGGTCGTCTTTCGCTTCGTTCAAATTCAGTTTATTCTACCCTGATTGATAATAACGGGCAACTTTGGGTCGGTTATTACCAAAGTGGAGTGGATTATACGCCCAGAAACAATGCAAGCATAACGCTATATTCTTATCCCGGACTCCCGGATCTTGGACGAATGGCTGTGCGCTCACTTGCAATTGCCGGTAATAGCAGACTTATCGGAACTCATGAAGGTCTTTTCTTTGTAGATGAAGAATCGGGAAATGTGAGGCATATCCGTAAACCTGAAATCAAATCAAATCTTATTTTCTGTGTAACTTATTGGGGGGGGTACTTTTACGTTGGAACCTATCATGGCGGGATGTATGTTTTTGATCCTGCTTCAGGCACTGTCCGTAAGTTTGGACCGCCGGAAATGGAGGGGGAGAGCATTTTTGATATTGAAGTGGATGCCAACGGATGCCTATGGGTTGGAACTTCTTCCGGAGTTTATTGTTTCGGTAAAGGATCCGACAAGCCGATTGTGGAATTAACTTCAAACAATTCTCATCTGCCGCCCGGCAATGTATATGAAATATTTCCTGATTCCAAAGGCAGGATATGGTTCTGCACAGAATCCGGTATGGCTATATGGAACGGTCACGTGGTGAGCGCATCAGACTTCCCTAAAGGTTTCCCTTCTAAATTGAAGATACGTGCGATATATGAAGATTCCAAAGGTCGTCTTTATTTTGTTCCTGACAGGGGGGCTGTGTATAGGTCAAATATTGAGCTATCAAAAATAAATACGTTGGGGGAGGGGATGTCACAGCGTTTCAAGATGAGCACCTTCGTGGTGGAAGGACTTGACGGTCACCTATGGATTGGCACCGACAAAGGGTTGTGTCATTATGATTATGACGGGGATTGTGAGGTCATTAATAATCTTGATGGTATTCCCGCACCCGTGTTTACTCTTTGCAAACCTTATCGTCAAGATAACGGGGACATTTGGTTTGGTTCAGCAAACGGTTTGTATAAGCTTGATTTCGATGTGTTTAGAAAGAATGAGCGCGATCAGGTTCAGGAAGTCTGTATTTCAGACATCAAGACCAATGGCACGAGTATAATACATCTGATGAAAGCAGGCGACAATAAGATGATTGTTAATTTGAAGAATGAACAATCTGATCTGGAGGTTAATGTTGCCAATTTCAATTTTTGTAATCCTGAATTTTTTGAAGTAGAGTATTTTCTTGACGGGATTGATACAGAATGGAAAATAGCAGATGGAGCTAACCCTATTCATTATTTCAATCTTCCTGAAGGGACACATCGTTTGCATTTGCGTCTGCCAGGTGTGCCCGGTAGCGAAAAACTTATTGTAGTGAAACGTTCCGGAAGTGGGTTATGGCTCTATATTCTTGCTGTCACGCTTATTATTGCAGTTGCAGTGTGTGGCGTGGTTATATATCGGTTCCGCATAAATATTGCCAAAAAGAATAATATCGCTGTCGATTCCAATGTGGATGATGACGACCTGTCTTCTTCGGGAAAGCGCAAGGCAAGTTATCTCAATACCCGGCTGACTGATGAGGAGTGCAAGCGCTTGATGAAAAGATTGGAACATGTAATGAAAACCGATCATCCTTATATAGACCCTGACCTTAAGATTTCAAACCTCGCAAAAAAAGTTGATTCCACCGCACATGCCCTGTCGTTTCTTTTCAATCAATACCTTAAAACGAGTTATTACGATTATATAAACGGATATCGTGTTGCCAAATTCAAAGACATAGTCAAGGAACTTGATACGTCAAAATATACACTGTCGGCTCTCGCATCGATGTGTGGCTTTTCTTCGAGGGCAAGCTTTTTCCGACATTTCAAGAATATCACCGGTATAACACCTGCTGAATATTTAAAAAGCAGACAGGTTTAAACAACTTCTTAATATGATCAGTTGCCGGTCATTTAGTCTCAAATTATTGTGAAACTACAAATCTCAAATTCTTAAATTGGTAATAATCAGTGAGTAGTAATAATATTTGTCTTATAAAATATAGCGAGATATAATCAGGGTTTAATTAATTGTCGAGTCCGTTTTTTGAGAATAATTTTGCATCGTCACATTGTCAAAAGTGATGACAAAAACCAAGAAATCTATACTCAATTAAAAAACGGATAACGACATGGAAGACTTGAATTTTTCCAACTATTCACTTATCGATGAATTGTATCGCAAGCATTCTAAAAGCATTGCCAACTATATTGCCGTGCGTGTAAGCGACTATAGTGTCGTGGAGAATCTGGCACAGGATGTATGGTTCAAGGCTCTGACATGCGGCAAGATTATAAATGCTGAGACAGCAGTTCCTTTCATCTATAGGATCGCGGCAAATCAGGTCCGTGATTATCTTCGTAGCCTGTACGTGCGTCAGAATAGTGCGGATCTCGGTTGTCTTGTCAACGAAATTTCGGACACTACTCCCGAGACAGAGTATTATATACGTCAGGTTATGGAGCTTGAACAAAAGAGAGTTGAGTGTTTGCCGACTCAAAGACGTATAATTTATACAAGAAGCAGATATGATGAAAAGGATGTAGCCGAGATATCCCTTGAACTGAACCTCTCGGCTCGTACTGTGGAAAATCATCTTCGCCTTGGCAGACGTGACGTAAGGGAATATCTCAAGGCCGTGGGTTGAATCCCGGTTCAAAAGCGGAACTAATACTAACAATTTCTTAATAATTAACCTCATCCATGAGAAAAAGAAGTAATAATTTATTTGCACGCTGTCAATGCCTGTTTACAGGTTTATTGATTGCGTTTTCGGTTGTTGTCTTCGTGTCTCCGGTGTATTCGGCTCCTGCTGAAAAGCAGGCGACAGCTGTTGTGACCGGGGAGGTCGTAGACAATGCCGGTGAGCCTCTTATCGGTGCCACTGTTATGCTTAAAGGTGGTAGCGTTGGTGCTTCTACAGACATTGATGGCAAATTCAGAATCAATGTTCCCGTAGGGAGTACGCTTGTAGTCAGTTATATAGGCTATCGTCAAAAAGAGGTGAAGGCTACATCGGGATCTATGAAAGTAATCCTTGAAGAGGACAGTGCCGTTCTTGACGAAGTGGTAGTGGTAGGATATGGTACGCAGAAGAAGGCGACAATGACAGGTGCCGTAACGGTTGTCGGGAGTCAGCAGCTTGAAGACAAGGGCACTCTTGCCAGTCCCGTTCAGGCGATGCAGGGGCAGGTGCCGGGTGTTATCGTGACCCGTTCCAATTCAGCTCCCGGTGAAGAAGGATGGAATATGAAGATCCGCGGTTCTGTGTCCAAGAATAATTCCGATCCTCTCGTTATAATCGATGGAGTTGAGTATGAAGGTGTTGGTGCCTTGAATCAGATCAACCCTTCGGATATAGAGTCAATGAACATACTTAAGGACGCAGCTGCATCTATCTATGGTTCGAAGGCTGCCGGTGGTGTCGTGTTGATTACAACCAAGAAAGGTTCCTCAGACCGTGTGAAAGTGGATTATAACGGTTCGTTTACCGGAAAGTTTATAGGTAACCAGCCGCGTCCTGCAGGTCTTGTTGATTGGGCTAACGCTCAGATTGAGGCATATCGCAATGATGGCTACGATGACAGCTATGACCGTATACGCTGGTGCCAGATGATGATTGAATACAAGGACCAGTATTTTAATTTCGATCATGTAAACAATCCGATAGGGATGTTCGGTGACACGGCAGACCTGACTTTCTTCGATACAGACTGGAATGACATACTTTGGGGAAACTCTTGGTCTACGAGTCACGACCTTGCCGTTTCCGGTGGTAATGACAAAGCCACATACAGGGTTTCGGCTGCATATATGTATGATGACTCTAACTTGAAATGGGGTAACAATCATAATAACCGTTTCAACCTGCGACTCAACAATACGTTTAAATTTCATGAGAAATTCTCGCTTACCTCTTCGATCGCGCTCAATCGCCAGGATCAGGTTGCTCCGACACGTATCGGTGCATGTCTGACATCATCCACGGCTCAGCCCGGTTTCCCCTCGTCGACGATTGATGGTAAACCTTACGGATGGGGTGGCGGATGGAAGGCACCGAACTGGGAGGCTGAACTTGGAGGCGACAACAGGTATAAGGCTGTTTCGGTTAATGTAAGCGAGGCTTTCCGTTATGACATAATAAACGGATTGAGTCTGAATGCAACATTCGGTTACAACTATCGTGGCAATACACGTGACAAGAAAAGCCTCGCCGTGGATTATTACAACTATGCCGGTGACAAGATATGGTTTACTGATCCCACGGAAGATAAGACAAGTTACGAGAAATGGTGGGACAAAAGGGAACTTTTCACTGTTCAGGCTTATCTCGACTATATGAAGACATTTGCGGAGGATCATAATTTCAAGGCTATGGCGGGTGTGCAATATTCTTATACCGATTATGAATCCAACACCAATAGTGCGGTAGATATCATTCCTTCTCTCGAGATTGTGAACGGGCAGGGCACGCACACTATAACGGCAAATAAATGGCAGGAGTCACTTTTGTCATATTACGGACGTCTGAATTATGATTTCCGTTCCAAATATCTCTTGGAGGCTCAGGCGCGTTATGACGGCAGTTCGAAATTCCAGGCGGAAAACCGTTGGGCATTCTTCTGGGGTGTGTCGGCAGGATGGCGTATAGCCGAGGAGGCATTCATGGAGGGAACACGCGAGTGGCTCAGTGAACTCAAGCTCCGTGCATCTTACGGTAACGTTGGTAACCAAAGCGGTATAGACACTTATTCCGGAGTAGGTCTCTACAACTTCAGACCCAATCAGAATATAATCATAGGCAATGGTAAAATATCATGGATAGATACTAACGGGAAGCTTGTCAGCCTTGACCGCACATGGGAACGTGTTCATAACTATAACGTTGCTCTTGATTTCGGATTTTTCAACAGCCGTCTGTCCGGAACGGTTGAGGCATATTGGAAAAAAGTGAACAACATGCTCATCGACGTTATTTATCCCGGAGTTCTTGGAGACAGGGCACCGACAGCGAATAAAGGTAAGTTCAAGGCTTGGGGTTATGACGCTAATGTAAACTGGAGCGACCAGATCGGCAATGTGCGTTATCATATAGGTGGAACTTTCACTTACGCTGACAATAAGCTCCTTGATAATGGCGGTTCCGGAGCGATTGGCTCAGGTGTGCGTTCCGATCAGGAGGGTTATCCGTTAAATTCCGTGTGGGGACTTCGCTATTGCGGCAAGATCGAGAATGAGGAGATGTTGAAAAAATATCAGGATCGTTATGCCGCTACTACCACTATGGGAAACATCTCGAAAATCCGTGTCGGATCCAACATGTTCGAGGATATTAATAAAGATGGCAAACTTGATTCACAAGACCTTGTGTATCTCGGAACTGATGATCCCAAAATACAGTTCTCATTTAATTTCGGGTTAAACTGGAAAGGTTTTGATCTTGATGTCGTATTCCAGGGCGCAGGACGCAGAACAGTCTGGCGTCAGCAGGGAAATACAGCCGATGGCTGGAGGATTCCGACACGCACATGGTTCCAGAACTTCTCGGACCATTTCATAGGGAATGTATGGAGCGAGTCCAATACCGGTGGATATTACACCCCTCTCACACATGAGAGCGACATAAACAACTATAATTACCAATGTTCTTCATGGTCGGTTGAGGACGGAAGCTACCTGCGTCTTAAGAATATAACTTTAGGATACTCTTTACCTTCCGAGCTCCTCGCAAAACAGAAAGTGTTGTCGCAGGTTCGTTTCTATGTAACCGGCACCGACCTCTGGGAAGTGTCAAACATTAATGACGGTTGGGATCCCGAGGCATCGCGCAACGTGACCAACTCGAACCGTTATCCCTTCCTGCGTAACGTCACTTTCGGTGTGCATCTCTCATTCTAATTTTTAACAGACTATACAAATGAACAAGATATTAAAGACAATTTCGGTTGCCGCGCTCGCTTTGGTTTGCAGCTCCTGTCTCGATCTGGATCCTCAGGCTCAGATGGCTGACCCCAATCTGTGGCAGACCGCAAAGGATTTCCAATCTTTCGCCAATCTGTTCTATAGCTGGACTCCTAACATGCAGTCCATGGCTAAGGATAACGACAAGAGCAGTGACTTTATGGTGGATAAAGGCGCGATGAACACAATATCTAACGGAACCAACTCTGTTCCAATGTCGGACGGAAATTATACCGGTAGCTATGACCGTATCCGCCGTTGTAATATCCTCATCGAAAAAGCGGAAGGCTTCGGAAACAAGAACGATATTGCCAAACCGCTTGGAGAGGCTTATTTCTTCCGTGCGTATAATTATTATACATTACTTCGTCTTTTCGGTGATGCCATCATAGTGACGCGCACGCTTGATGTGACAAGTCCCGAACTCTATGCGGCACGCAATGACCGCTCTGAAGTTGCTGACCTGATTCTTTCGGATCTTGACAAGGCGGCGGAGCTACTCCCCTCTGTAAGTGCAGTAGAGGCAGGATATGTGGGTACGGAGACGGCAATGGCGTTCAAAGCGCGTGTGGCTCTCTTTGAAGGGACTTGGCAGAAGTTCAGAGGCAATACTGAGCGAGCCAAAGTTCTGCTTGATCAGGCGGCAAAGGCGGCAAAAACCGTTATCGACTCAAAACAGTTCTCAATATTCAAGCCTTCCGAACTTGGTACAGAGGCTTATAAATATCTCTTTATTCTCGAAGACGTTAAAAGTAATCCTGCCGGTCTCACAAAGAGTGCCAATAAGGAATATATCTGGAGCCGCAGATATAACGAAGACGTGACCATCGGTTTCAATATCACTACAGAATGTCTTGGGAATGCGCAGCTCGTTTCGCATAAGGTAGCAGATCTCTATCTTTGTTCCGACGGTCTGCCTATCGATAAATCCGGTCTTTTCAAAGGGTATGACATGATGGATTCCGAATGGCAAAACCGCGATAACCGTATGAGCAACGCCCTGATGCGTCCGGGACAGTCTTTCTGGAAAGGGGATGACCCGAACGGAGGTCGGGATTTCACTGACGGGGACGAGGCTCGTAAATATCTTTCCAATTATGCGCCCGGTAGCGGTACTGGATATTTCGGCCAGAAATGGGCATGCGAGCGTATGGTGAGAACCGGTCAGGAAACTTACGACGTGCCTATCATCCGTTATGCGGAAGTGCTTCTCGCCTATGCGGAGGCGGTGTTTGAAAGAGACGGTAATATATCGGATGAAGATTTGAACATTTCCCTCAATCTGGTGCGTAAGCGTGTGAATCCGAATATGCCTAACCTTTCTAATTCGTTTGTAACCAATAACGGACTTGATATGCGCACTGAAATACGCCGCGAGCGCAGTGTGGAGTTCTATGGTGAAGGGTTCCGTCTCGATGACCTTCGCCGCTGGAAAACGGCAGAGGTGGAGATGCCTCAGGATTTTGTTGGCGTGCACGTAACCGGCACAGAGTTCGGGAGAAAGAATTTCCCCGCATCCCGCGTTGATGCGCAAGGACGTGTAATATGGGAGAGCGGGCGTCAATGGGCTGAAAAGAATTATCTGTTCCCCCTTCCGGTGGATCAGCTTCAGCTTAACAAAAATCTTAAGCAGAATCCCGGTTGGGCAAGCTAATATAAAATTTTAAGAAAGATCAGAAATGAACGCAAAATATTTTAAAGGATTGCTTCCTGCTGCTGTCATCGCCCTTGCCATGGCGTCTTGCGATGATGACAAAGTGCTGACCACATGGTATACGGAAGCTATCGTCCCCAGCGAGATCAAATTTGAAGTCAGTGAGATTCTTCCACTTGCCGTTGGTATGGACTCCACTTTGGTCTATACGGTAGGTCCGGAAGAAGCTCAGGAGCTTCCAATCGTGTTTAAATCTTCCGACGAGAATGTTGCAACGGTTGATCAGGATGGAACGATCCATGCAAAGGCTCTTGGTGAGGCTGTGATTTCGGCGGTGCCTGAACGTCTCGGTTTCGGTGCTACAGGGACGGTGACTGTCAAAGTCATTCCCGAAGTCATAAAGGTTTCAGAAGTTAAACTTGAGAATGTCACTGAGGCAGGAGAAGATGGTAAAATATATGAAACGGACGTTATACAGCTGAAGCCGACATTATTGCCGGCAGATCATACATACGATCATGTGACATGGGTTTCAAGCGATGAAACGAAAGCTACCGTCGACCAGACCGGTCTGGTCACATGTGTGGGTCAGGGAGATGTGGTGATACGCTGTCTTACTCATGACAAAAGCAATGTCCGCGGAGAGTTTAACCTTCATATTGACCCTTATATCGCGGTAGAAAAAGTGATAGTAAACGCCAACCTTACAGGTCTCACGCTCCCCGGCTATGAGATTCCTGTGGATGTGACATATGTTCCGGCAAACGCTACCGTCGGTTCTGTAGACTGGGAGACCAATGATGACCAGGTCTGCATCGTAGAGCGCGGCAAAGTCACCGCAACCGGTTTCGGTTCGACAACTGTAGTGGCAACCTGCCGTGCAACCGGTGAGACAGCTACTGTAGAGGTGTCTGTAACACCCGGACTCTGCTACTGGGGACCCGAAAACAAATGGAATGGCTGGATATGTTCCAACAACGCCGCGCCTGAAGACAGAGGCGACGCATTCTGGAGAATATCCTTCCCTGACGCCGGCACGGGTAAGTGGAGACGCGATATTAAGATCGACTGCAACGCCAGCAATCTCTTTGGCTGGTGGCACAGCGATTATCCGGTCTACGCTATCAAGACCAACTTGCAGAAAGGCGGCAACAACACATTTGATATCCGCGATGCCAACGGCAAGGATAATGGCGGCACAGACCTCAGCGACGGCAACCGTCTCCTTATATGGGAAGCAGCGGTCGGAAAATGGGAAGGATATCACGGCTTCAACCTCTTTCAGGTGAAGATTGCTGACATTCCCAATGCGAACGTAGATCCCGCTGCGGCATGGTATGACATCTTCTGGATTCGCTCGTTCAAGAGCAAAGAGGATGCTGTGAAGTTTGCAGAAGATGAGATTAAAAACAACAAATAATTAATTCAGCAATGAACGCATTGAAATATATGTTTCTCGCTGCAGGCGCCATGACAATGGCATCCTGCTCCGAGATCAAAGACGGAGTCAACGACATGGATACGTGGGTTGATGTAGCAAAACCTCAGGTCTACACGATCAATCATCCAGCAATGATGCATTAGCAGTCGGATATAGACTATGTGCGCAATAATCTTGATATAGCGCCATGGAGCGATGCCTGGGCGAAATTTGAAACCAGCCCTTATTCGGACATTAACAGGGCGGCGAATCCTACAAAACTCATATCTCGAACTAACGGCAATCCGGATTGTCCCAATAATGCCACCAACTTCGGACGCGATTGCGCCACAATCTATCAGCTTGCATTGCGCTGGGCACTTAAAGACGACGGAGCGGCTGCAGCGCGTGCAATAGCAAACGTCAAGGCATGGGTGGAGAATTGTGATGGCGTGCATAATAACGGCGATACGAATCAGCAGTTGATAAATTTCCAGATCCATCAGATTGCCAACGGAATGGAACTTCTCCGTAATTTCAACGGATATGGGGAAAGTGAAGATTTCAAGAAAGCGTGTGACTGGCTTGTGGAAAAATTCTATCACGGTGCATCGGATTTTCTGGTAAGACACAACAATACGCATGACCATTATTGGCTTAACTGGGATCTTGCATCCATGACGGCAATTCTTTCTATCGGTATCCTCACCGATGATCAGGATAAGATAAATGAAGCCATAATCTATTTTAAGAATGGTATCGGTGCCGGAAACTACCAGAAAGCGGCAAACTTCGTGTATGACGATCCGGATCCTACAGGAATCAGGATAGCACAATGTAATGAATCTGGACGTGACCAGGGTCACTGCACCATGTGTGCAGTGTTGATGGGTGCATTCTGCCAGATGGCTCTCAATATTGGCGAAGACCTTTTTGCTTATGATAATCACAGAATGATAGCAATGGCTGAGTACATAGCAAAATACAACACTCCACGCATGGGTGTCTCGGCACCTATGGGGGAAGGGGATTTCATGCATCCGGGGTCTTCCTTGCCTTACACGACATACATCTGGTGTCCTGACAGCAATAACACGACCGGAGAGCGTACAGAACTTGGTGCCGCCGGACGAGGCACAAAACGTCCGGGATGGGAAATCTATCTGAACTATGCGAAGAAGAACGGCTTCAAGACCGTGTACATAGACGAGATGGCAGAATACCTGCGTCCCGATGGGGGTGCCGGTGAATATGATAAAAACACTGGTGGCTTCGACCAACTTGGATGCTCAACGCTTATGTTCTATCGCCCTTGACCTCAATTACATGCAAGTCAATATTCTTAAAAAATCACTGCGTTTGCGGTGATTTTTTAATCCGGAATTTCCAAATCGAAATTCTGCCTTCGCTGGGAATAAAAAACAAGAGTATAAAATCGGCAATAAACTCAGTTTATTGCCGATTTTATACTTGGGGAGATATTGCTTTAAAATTTTAAACAGCTTCTTAAGCAAGTCTGAATTAAGTGAAAGGGATGGGTTATGCGTATTAGAGGATAGGATGTAG
>CAMYSW010000052.1:0-11852 GCA_947297425.1 uncultured Porphyromonadaceae bacterium | reverse complement strand
TTCGATAAATGGTGATTTATCGGATGGAATTGGGAACATCAAACTGAACACCCTACTTACTTATATGATAATTGACGATCTCGATGACTTTTACTTTTGCTGCGTAAAATGGTTGCGCATCGTTGATATAACTTTGCAGTGTATACCATAAAGCAACACGATATGAAGACAAATGATAATTCGCGTATGGGATCGAACCGCATGTCGGCTGAAAGCTGGTGCGTGGTGGCGAAGCCATCGATACCCGTCGCAATAGAAGGTTATGACGTGAAGATATTCACGGATAATATCGAGGAATCAGCATTGGAGCAGATAAAGGAGCTGCTATCGATAGATGTATTCTCCGATAAGAAGATACGAATTATGCCCGACGTTCATGCCGGTGCAGGGTGCGTAATTGGCTTCACCGGCGATCTCGGAGACAAGGTTATTCCCAATATCGTGGGCGTTGACATCGGGTGTGGCATGCGGGTGCTGAAACTCGGCAAACTCTTGGATATAGATTACCATGCCTTTCATAAGCATATTCGTGGCAATGTGCCCTCGGGAATGATTGTCCGCGAAGACCGTTTTGGATTCAAGCCCCTTGTCGGTGAGGAAATGGAAATCTATCGCGAGGCGAAAAAGTTTGTCACGGAACTCTACTGTTATCGTGAACTCAAGGATTCCGGACGCATCAACAAGGCAATAGGCTCTCTTGGTGGCGGCAATCACTTCATTGAGCTTGATAAAGACGATGAAGGAAACGTTTATCTTGTCATCCATACCGGCTCACGTAATCTCGGCAAGCAGGTAGCCGAAATTTATCAGGCAAAGGCCGTGAAACATCTGACTGATGGTGCCGATGAGTTTGAGGACTTCATTAAACGCACCATTGAGGAATACAAGGCTGCTGGTCGTCGCTCCGAGTTGCAGTCTGTCATCAAAAAGATGCACAGGGAGCACCAAGAGGCAGAGCCATCACTCCCCTCTCCGCTTTGCTATGTAGAGGGAAAAGCACGCGAGCAGTATCTCCACGACATGCGCCTTTGTCAACGTTGGGCGGTGCTCAACCGCAAGCTAATATCAATACTGCTCATGCGGTTCTTTCCGGAGGTGCCGGTTTTGGAGGAGTTTGAATCCGTCCACAACTACATCAGCGATGACAACATCATCCGCAAAGGGTCTATCTCCGCTGCCATTGGGGAGCGTTGTATTATTCCTTTGAATATGCGGGACGGTTCATTGCTATGCATGGGTAAAGGCAATCCAGATTGGAACTGTTCAGCACCACACGGAGCAGGACGAGTGTTGAGCCGCACACAGGCATATGAGAAAATCACTATGGAAGACTTCGAGGCATCTATGCAGGGCATCTACTCGGAGTCGGTCAACGACTTCACCAGAGATGAATCACCGATGGTATATAAACCCGCTTCGGAGATAATCGCTAACATAGGTGACACAGTCACTATCGACACAATTATACGTCCAATCTTTAACTTCAAGGCATCATAATGAAAACGTTACACTCTCCGGAAGGAGTTTCTTTAACCTTAATACGTGATTATTATCATCCTGTATCGCAGAATGATACAGGAAATGATTAAATTTGCGTTGTCATACTTAAAAGCTCAATGCGATATGAACCAACTGCAAAAATACACTTGGCTGATCGACACAATACGCCGTGCCGGAAAAATCTCACATAAGGATTTGTCTGATAAATGGGAACGAAACAAAGATTTGAGCGACAGTAAGCCGCTCCATCGTGCCACGTTCAACCGCTGGCGCGACGCTATCTTTGAACAGTTCAGCATCATTATCGACTGTCATAAGGTGGGCGGCTATCTTTATTATATAGCCAACCCCGAAGACATAGATGAGGATAAGCTGAAGAAATGGATGCTCGATTCCTTTGCTGTGGGCAATCTTATCGGGAAGAACCTTTCTCTGAAGGGTCGTATCTTAGTTGATGAGATACCATCGGGACGCGATCACTTGACAACTATACTCGAAGCTATGAAAGAGAATAGGATTGTCAATATCACCTATCGTCCTTTCAAGAGATCGCAAGGATATACCTTCCCGATTGAACCGTATTGCGTGAAACTGTTTGAAAACCGATGGTATGTGCTTGCTCGCAATAATCGAGATGAGGTCAAGGTTTATGGTCTTGACCGTCTGGAGGATGTCGAGACTACAGATGGCACATATAAGCTTCCGAAGAACTTTGATCCCGACAGTTATTTCGCCACAGCTTACGGAGTAGTCATCGGATATGATGTAAAACCGGAGCGCATAGTGATACGAGCTAATGAGAATCACAAACATTACCTGAAATCACTTCCACTCCACTTCAGTCAACGCATGATTGAGGACTGTGATGAGTATGCAGATTTTGAGTTGTATCTTTCTCCGACTTACGACTTTGTCATGAAGCTGCTACAGTATGGCCCAATGATAGAGGTAATAAGTCCGGCATCATTGCGCAAGACAATGAAGGGATGGATTTCAGACATGAGTGAACTCTATAAAAACGACTGACCGTTTGATATGACCTCACCATAGTTTGGATTCGAAATGATTGTTATCGTGGATATCTGATGAGGAAAGGAAGCGTGTTTTCGACCTATATTGATTTTGTGGCATCTGTCACTAAAATGATGTCCCCAACAGTTTCTAAAGCTAATAGTATGACAGTAAAAGAATTATTTCTCTCCGTAGGATTCGATAATGTCCTCGAAGCATTGCGGAATACACATCGCAATGATCGGTCGATAGAAAGTGTTGTCGCTTATAAAGAAGCGTTCGATATTATCTGTCTGACGAAATTTGAAGGCGATGGTGGCGAAGTGTCATTTGACGTGACTCCCAGTGAGAAATGGTCAGAGCCGCGTGCGTTACCTTTAATTGCCAACAATGTTGAAGGGGATTACTGGAAAAACACCGTTGGCAAGACCGTAGTAAAGCCCGATGATAATCCTTTTACAGATGCCGAACTCGCCGGAGCAATCCTTTGGGGTATGACTTTCTACGGCTTTACCAGACATGCAGGATGGTCTCCGCGTGAAGAACGTTTCACCTCATTTGGTGAAAGGGCTGCCCGCCTTGAACGCAGATTGTATCTGCCCTATATCCGGGATAAACGTGAAAAACGTAAATTGAAGAGCAAGGAGGCAATGCCTTACGGAATCGCATTCTCTATGGAGGTGTGGAATCAGATTCATCATGGAGAAAAGCATCAGAATCGTTCAAAGCGCAAGAGGTTTTATCGTCTCAAAAAGCGCATTGTCGAACTTAGGCATCTCGATAAGCGGCAGCATTTGATTGATACAATTCACCAGAAATGTGGTTTTTATGACCCTCAGCTTGAATGTCGGATAATGACAGCCGGAAGCGTCTATGAGACATGGCGTGACTCACATGTTAACGAATTAGCTTCTCGAACAAACTATCTTGAAGATTTGCTGACAAATTATTTCCCTACGTTCCGCGATATATGCGTAGGCGCAGAGGAATTGCTGATAGTCGCTTATACATCGGAGACGTCACCCTTAACCAACGAAGAGGAACGACACCTACGGTCTATAATACAATTATTTGAGCCAAAAATATCAGTTACATTTATCAAAGGAGTTGACAATGAAGCAAAAGCCGACATTGCTCTCCAGTTTATAGTCATATTAAGTAAACCAATCAATGATGAAGACGATGACTGATTCAGAGTTAGAGTTATTTTGTGCCAGACATTCTTAGCTTCATTTCATAGGACATGGCAAAAAAGGTAAAGTCAAGATCACTTTTCCCATCGACACCGAGGGAGCATATCCGTCAACTGATAGCTTGGATGTCACAAGACGTATATGAAAAAGAGCAAATAATAGCTGTGGCTCTACTGTGCGCTGTAGCGAGAGAGAATATATTTCTTCTGGGACCTCCCGGAACGGCAAAATCAATGGTCGCAAGCCGATTGAAAAAGGTGTTTAAGGATGGCAAATCCTTTGACTATCTGATGTCCCGATTCAGCACCCCCGATGAGATTTTCGGTCCTATATCCATCTCACGTCTGAAAAATGATGACAGATACGAAAGGCTTACGACCGGTTATCTGCCGGAGGCAGATGTGATTTTCCTTGATGAAATATGGAAGGCAGGGCCCTCTATCCAGAACACTTTACTTACTGTAATCAACGAGCATATTTTCCATAATGGCGGTAAGATTATGCCCACACCGATGAAAGTGCTGATTGCAGCCAGTAACGAACTCCCGGCGAAAGATGAAGGATTGGAGGCTCTTTGGGATCGCTTTCTTGTTCGCATGGTATCAAACTGTATAGAAAGTGATGCTTCATTTTTCAAGATGATAAAAGCATCGGGGTCCGGGCTAAAGGATTTACCGGATTCACTTTATATTACTGATGGCATATATTCCGAGTGGCAAAAAGAGTCTTGCGCTGTCGAACTTCCTGATTCCGTTATCAGCGCTATAAAAGCTTTACGCAAAAGTCTTTCGGTATTGGAAAAGGAAGATGGGAATCAGCTCCGCTATTATGTCTCGGACCGGCGCTGGCGCAAAGCATATAGGCTCATGCAAACTTCGGCGTATCTTAATGGCAGACAGGAGATAAATCTTTCAGACTATCTACTTCTCACTCATTGTTTCTGGAATGATGAAGAGTGCATACCCAATGTGCTCAATGCCATCACATCGAGTATTTCCGACACCGTAGTAAAAAGTATGAACAAGATTGACAAGTCGTTGCGACAGATGATGATTCCTGATAAGCAGAAGCCACAGCAGAGTGTTCCTGGGCGTCTCAGTTCAGATTCTACTGATTTTGCCGAATATGACTATTTTTATTATCTCGTTGAAAACTATCCTGACGGAGATACTTTCTTCTCAAAATGGGATTATGCGTCACTTACAAATCAGCCACGTGATGGTGTGAGATATTATGACACCAAACGAAAGAAAATTATCATTCACTCCCTAATTGCAGGACGTCCATTTGATACAACATCTCAGAATGCATCTAATCTTATAAAAGTCAAGATACAGAAATGTCAGAATGGCGCAATAATCGATGGCACTCCATATGCTTTCCGTAAAAAAAGGACAAATCAGCTTAATACTTCAGAAGTATTGCAGACAACCCCACTCTACCAACGCATTTCCGAAATTCAAAATATGTTCAAAATATGTGTGTCAGAATGGGAAGAGATTGTTACCAATAATTTCTCAAATTGCGACAATATTTTCCTTTCGTCTGCCGACCTTGCCTTGGTTAATAGAATGATTAAGGAAGTAAGTGAACTGATCAAGGTAACCGAAGTAAAGCTCAACAATGTTGTAATGATGATGAAATGATAGACTATACCAATATTGATGCCAAGCTTGAAGAATATAGTGAGGCTTTTGATTTATACATTGAGTGTGGCGAGATGCCTCATTCAATGCCTGAAGATGATTGTCTCGCCGGATACATGCGGGATGTCATTGACAGTAATCCCCAGATTGACAGTTCTGACCCTACATGGGTTGAAGTCCTCAAAGAGGATTTGATTTCATTCTTCACAGCGTTGCTGGAACAGTTCCGTGCAATGCAACTTGAAGCGATGAAAGAACTGGCAATGATTGCTCAATTCCGGGAAGTCCCTATCGAACAAAAGCGGATGATGTGGAAGCAAGTATGCGATACTATTGAAGCCGGATATTCCAAATATGAGATTAATCTCGCCGGTTATACAGCTCAGTTCAAAACCGATGACAAAGGGGCGGTATTCAACGCACTGACAAACGATTGGGAGGCAGCTTGTAAAAATAAGCTCGACTGTCGTGAACGCCGGATGCTCGAACGCTCCAGAAGTCGGTTTGAAACATTCTGTAAGGAAGCTGGGTCTCGGGACTATGAAGATAAAAAGAAAATTGACAAATACATTCACCGCTATCCACAGCTAAAAGAAATAGTGGATCTGATTGGCAGAGATAAAGACCCCTCTAAGGAAGAAAAAGACTCAATCATATACAAGTTTTTGCCTGTGACTGTCGCCAAAAACTCATCTGTAGAAGAGATCGACAGAGTGGAAGCTGGCGATAATATCGAACGGGTGCTTCCTGTGGAATTATCTATGCCCGAAGACCTTTTCTATAAAAGATATGCGACAAAGGAATTGCAACAATTCAGTAGCCTCGGCAAAGATAAACCCCAAAAGATTGAGGAACATTGTAAAGACCGGCGACTGATAAAAGGTCCGATTATAGTAAGTATAGACACCAGTAGCTCGATGTCCGGTCAGCCCGAAAGAATTGCTTTTTCTTTGCTGAAACAGTTACTCCGTATGGCAAAGCGACAGAAGCGACCGTGTTTCTTGATAAGTTTCTCGGTGCGTGCGAAATCAATCGACCTTGCCAAACCCCACAACTGGGGAAAACTTGACAACTTCCTTAAAAACAGTTTCAGCGGTGGCACAGACGGTGAGCAAATGCTTGCCGAAGCAATACGGATATTACAGAAAGGGACATTTGAAATGGCGGATGTGTTGATTATGTCCGACCTTCAGTTCCCTACTCCCAAACAAGAAACAATGGGGAAGATAGACAAAGAAAAGTCACTCGGAACCAGATTCTATGCGCTTCAGATAGGTCATGGCAGTCATGGATACGATAAAATTTTGGATAAGATATGGCAAGTATAAAAGTCGCGAGAAATTGTTCGTGCAGTATCATGACAGCATTTCTGCCATTTCTTATAATTTTCAAGCAGGAATGATTACCTCTGTTTTCACGGAAAAATTAGTATTTTTGCTGCCGAAGTGTTTAAACAGCTTCTAAGCCAAATTTATAATAAAACCAATCTACATGAGTGATATTCGCATAATACCGATACAAGAATTATTAGGTATGAAATTCTTTATACCTAATTATCAACGTGGCTATAGATGGTCTCATCAGCAGGTGGTGGATTTATTAAATGATATAAAGGATTTTATGGATACCATAAACGGGGCAAGTTCCCGCATATATTGTATCCAACCTCTCGTTGTTAAGAAAATTTATGAAAATGATTTATCCGTATTGGACAGCATTCGTAATTCTATCAGTATTGAGGATGCGAAATCCAAGATTGAGTCGGCATCCGTAAGATGGGATGTGATAGACGGTCAACAACGTCTTACTACAATCTACTTAATTCTCACATACCTTGACGAATCGGCAAAATATACCATTTCTTATGAGACACGATCAGATTCTGAAAGTTTTCTTCAAAGAATAAAGGATAAGTATCAAAGTGAAGATAAAAGCAAAAACGCAGATTATTTTCACATGGCTAATGCCTACACCACAATAATGAAATGGTTCGAGAATAAGGATGCCAATGTTGATAAGAATCGTTTCATGCAAACTTTGTTGCAACGTGTGCAATTCATTTGGTATGAGACGGATGATCCCAATCCTATAAAAGTATTTACACGCCTTAACATTGGGAAAATAGGTCTAACGGATTCTGAACTTATCAAAGCCTTATTCTTGAATAGTTCAAATTTTAGGGCAATGGATGAAAGGCATATAAGATTGCAGCAAATGGAGATTGCTTCTGAATGGGATAATATTGAATATACTCTTCAGGATGATACTTTCTGGCTTTTCATTCACAACACGCCATACGATAAGCCCACAAGAATAGATTTTATCTTTGATTTAATTAGACGAAAGAAAGAATTTGGCGAAATTGATCATTTAGGAGATGACGAGCACATTACATTCCGGTATTTTGACGGATATTTCAAACTTGAGCAGAAACATATTGATGCCCGATGGCTTCGTAAGACATGGTGTGTGATCCAAGAGTATTTCCGAATATTCAAAGAGTGGTATGATGATTGTGAAATGTATCATTATGTAGGTTTCCTTATCAATCAGAATATAGAAATCGATACATTACTTGACCTCTATCATGGGTCAATTTCAAAGAATCAATTCATTGACAGTCTCAAAGAATTGATTCGCACAGAAATTGAAGGATGCAAAGAATTAGTGAAGCAGTATGAGAATGGTGCTTCTCCAAAAACTAAAGCCCGCCCGCTGTTACTACTTTATAATATACAAACAGTCGTTGAGCAAAATTCTTTATTGAAAAATGATGATAAATACAAGTTACCAATATTTTATAAGTTTCCGTTCCACCTTTTCAAGAAGGAGTCGGTAAAGAAAAAACGTTGTGGATGGGAAATAGAACATATTGCATCTAATGCAGGTGATATGTCAGATGAAAAGAATATAGAGATTTACATTAATTGTGCTAAAAATAGTTGTCCTAAAGATATCAGAGAAAAAATAGATAAATGGCTTAATGGTAATGAAAATAAATCACCCACTGAGAAAAGAGAGTTTATAGACAGGTTACTTGGTGACACAGGATGGAGTGAGGACAATAAAAACAAGATATGGAATTTTACTCTTCTTGATGCTGCAACGAATCAAGAATATCATAATAGTGTTTTCCCATTTAAACGCATGTGTGTCGCAAGTAAGGAACGAGGTTATAAACTGCGATACAATAATGACCAAAATACAAAAGAAACAGATCCATTTATTGAAACACCCGAAGTGGCTTTTGTGCCTCCGTGCACTAAAAATGTGTTTGCAAAATTTTATTCTAAGTTTCCGGATCATTTCCTTTCATGGACAATAGATGATGCTTATAACTATCTGAATAATATAAACCAAGTCCTTCATAAAGGAGGGTTCATTGAAAATCAACAGGAAGATATTGACAAGCTTCACTCTGACGCAAAAAATAAAAAAACAGAAATCAAAAATGAATAAGAACAATACGTCATTTTGGAAATTATTGAAAGAACAGGAAATCTGTATCCCCATAATACAGCGTGACTATGCTCAGGGACGGGAGGGAAAGGGGTATTTGCGTCAAAAGTTTCTTAAGGAGATTTTCGATGCATTAAAGGCAGAAGATTTTACAGGTTATCTTACCATGGATTTTGTCTATGGCGCTGAATCTGATACAACCATGCTGCCTCTTGACGGGCAGCAAAGATTAACTACTCTTTGGCTTATTCATTGGTATATTGCATTCAAATTAGATCTTCTGTCGGAGGTGGAACAGATATTGAAACGGTTTTCATATGAGACAAGAGTTTCATCAAGAGAGTTTTGCTGTAAATTATGTGAGATGACATCTCCGGCAGAGATGGAAACCTCTGCTCCACTTCTTGAATACATACGTAGTCAGACTTGGTTCTACTCCCGGTGGAATCAGGATCCAACAATTCAGGCGATGTTGCGTATGCTATGTGGAACAGATATTGACAATGAAAATAAAGCGGAAGAGATAAATGACGGAATAGATAAATTTCTATGTAACTGCTCCCAAGAGGAATTGTCATCTTATTGGCGAAAACTGACAAGTATCGATGCCTGTCCGGTATCATTCAATAAAATGATCATTGGGTCGGAACAGCTACCTATGTCAGATGAATTATATATCAAAATGAATGCTCGAGGGAAAGCCCTCTCCGATTTTGAAAACTTCAAGGCAGATTTTGTTGATTGGATATATAAGGAAGAAAACGCATCCAAAGTTTCAGATAAAGGAGAAAATCTACTTAAAGATCAAGCGATGTATGCTTCTCTCCTTGACAACAGATGGATGGATATTTTTTGGAATAACCATGCGTCGAATGGTACGGTAGACGAGATTTATTTTGCATTCATTAATCGATATTTTCTGAATGAGGCAATTTTAAATTCGGAAAGTGCAGAAAAAGTGACCAAATCTCCTGCTTGGAGATTATATGGTTCAGAATCGGATGATGCTCGACTGGCATATATGGGATTTGATGCTTATGCATATGTTCTGGATCGGAAAGATGATATTTTGGTTAGGTTAAATAAAATGTTTTCTAATTTGGCAGATTGTCAAATTGATATTTCCAAATATCTTCCGGAATGGATGCGTCTAAAATCTAACGGTTTTAATTTTATTCCCATTTACAAAAAAGATTCCCAATCCGGTGAACGTATCATAACAAACGATGCTGATAGGATTATCTATGAAGTGTCAACATTAACCCAACCACAAAGAGTCTTGTTTTTGGCTGTCACAAAGTATTTTGAAAACCATACCTTTGATGAATTAAAATTTACCAGATGGATGCGTATAGCGTCCAACCTTATTGAAAACCCGGATATCTCATCTGTAGATGAGATGATTGGCAGAATGAAACTGATTAATGAACTTGTCGAACATATTGAAGACATTTATAGTTTTCTTGCTTATCATCGGGAAGAAATATCATCCAAAGCCTCTGTTGAACAGTTATGGGAAGAACATGAAAAAGCCCTTCAAATTATCAAGGCTGAAAAGGATACAAACATAAACTCTGAGAAAATGATGTATAATCATTGGGAGGAAGTCATTGTAAAAATGGAGAATCATGCATTTTTCAATGGTGCGATCAGGTTTTTGTTTATCAATGATAATGGCATGGTTGATTGGTCGTTTTTTAACATTAAGTCTGAATATGCTTTAAAAATTTTCAATAAAGAAGGATTAGAACCTGAATATCGTGAACATGCCAAAGCAAATAGAGTTATTCTTTCATATTGTACAGATTGGGAGGCACAAATAAAATCTTCGACACGACACGATAAAAAAATATTCAATTACAAACCATTGACATGGAGGAATAATATTCTTCTTAAAAAAGGCGAGACTGACAAACCGTTACTATATTGCTTGCCAATACACAAACTTTTGACAGGATGTGATTGCAACAGCATAACCGACAAGAGCCTTATAAATTCAGATCCTTGGCAAATCACCGCATTAAAACGATTAGTAGAAACCGATGTTATAGATAAGGCTCTTAATTATAAAAATTCCGATAAATATTATGTGCGGGAAACGTATGACAACTATTGTCTTTATCCAAGTAGCGAAGGTATAATATTGACCCTTTCCAACAGGGACACTGTATTGACAGCTTTATTGGGACAGGGCAAAATAACGTTATATCGGGGCGAAACTCTTAATACCGAAAACTTTCCAACGTTCGTTGGCTGGGAGATATTCTTCAACTATTCGTCAGATGGTCAAGATTATCAATTTCAATGGGCACACTGGAATACAATTTATATGTGCCGTGATTGTACTCGTTTGAGGGATATTGACGAAAAGTATGACGACAATGGACTTACAATTGAAGGAGATGTACCCCTTGATGAAATTGAAACAAGGTTAAAAGAATGTATAATAAGATACAGAAAAATAGAAGCAGATATGTAGCGAGATATATGACTAAAAAAATTGGCTATAATAAAATAGTTTATGAATAATTGTATCGGTATTTTGATTAACTTTGTAGAGTGTCCGGTTTGAGGTTCCAAAGATCATCAAACTGAACACCCTACTTACTTAATGACAATATCTTATGGATAATAAACAGGTATCAACAGTGTATTTCTGTCCGCGAATCACGGCAGACAACCTCGTTAAAGTGCATGAATCTCTCGGCAGGGTGGCAAAGGGACGTGTCGCTGCTAAATTGTCAACCGGAGAAGCGGGCAATCCCAACCATCTTAGCACGGATATTATCAAAAAATTGATAAAGATCACAGATGCGACAATCGTTGAGTGCAACACTGCTTATGAGGGTCGCAGATGTAATGCTGCGGATCATCTTCAGACAGCTGCGGAACATGGCTTTACCGCCATAGCCGAGGTTGACATAATGGACGCAGATGGTGAAATATCTTTGCCGGTGAAGAACGGCAAGCATCTGAAGGAAAATTTTGTCGGTAAAAATTGGATGGACTACGATTTCACGATGGTCCTATCCCATTTCAAGGG
>CAMYSW010000051.1:0-12011 GCA_947297425.1 uncultured Porphyromonadaceae bacterium | reverse complement strand
GTGCAATCTCGTGATAACCCACCACCCTCTGATTTTTCGTGGACTCAAGGAGATCACCGGGCGCACGGCAATAGAGCGTATCGTAGCGAAAGCCATACGCCATGACGTTGCAATATATTCAGCACATACCAACCTTGACTCGGCATGGGACGGCGTAAGTCATGAAATGGCACACATGCTCAATATGACCGACCTGCAAGTGCTTGAACCTAAGGACTCCGAAGGGACCACGGGATTAGGAATAATCGGAAACCTTCGCCCCACTCCAAAGCTGGAGTTTTTGCGCAAGGTGAAAGAAACGTTCGGAGTCAAGGCGCTGAAGTATTCGGTTCAGTCACCTCAGTTAGTCGTGAAGCGCGTAGCCCTTTGTGGCGGATCAGGGGCATCCTTGATCCGTGAAGCCGTGAATGCCGGTGCCGATGCTATAATCACCGGAGATGTGAAGTATCACGATTTCACTGCATACGGACTTGACATTATAATCGCAGACATAGGACACTACGAGAGCGAGCTTTGTGCTTGCAAGATATTCTCGCGCATAATCCGCGACAAGTATCCGGACTGCCTTCTATATTTCTCGGATTCCGAAACGAACCCGGTAGGGGTAATCTGAATAATTCAAGCTTGTGGACCCGGCTTTAGGATAAAGGTCTGATATCCGGTGTTTACCTCTTGCTCAACTTTAATAAAAAATTTTACAAATCATATGGCAACAGAGAAAAAGAATGACAAAGAGCGCAGTGTAGAGGATCGCCTCAAAGCTCTTTACCAGCTGCAGACATATCTTTCGGAAATCGACCGCATCAAGATCCTGCGCGGTGAGCTTCCTAACGAAGTTAAGGACCGCGAGGACGAGATCATTCGTTTCCAGACCCGTATAGTCAAGCATGAAGAAGAGATTGTAAACCTAAACAACCTCATCAAGACAAAACAGGGTGAAATCGAGATGCGTCGCGAAAAGATCGCCAAATATGAGGATCAGATCAACAATGTGCGCAACAACCGCGAATATGCCTTCCTCGAAAAAGAGAAAGAGTTCGAAAGCCTTGAAATAGAGCTTGCGGAGAAAAACATCCGTGATGCACACACTAAGATCGAGGCAAAAACAGCCGAGATCGAGCATGACAAGGAAGAGCTTGCAGACAACCAGCACATACTCGAACAGAAAAAGAAAGAGCTTGAAGAAATAATTTCGGAGACCCGCCAGGAAGAGGAAGCTATCCGCGAGAAGGCAAAAGCTCTTGAACCCCTTATTGACGATTATACTCTTGCCGCCTTCAAGCGCATCCGCAAGAATGCACGCAACGGTCTTGGCATAGTGAGCGTGCAGCGTAACGCCTGCGGCGGTTGCTTCAACCGTATTCCCCCACAGCGTCAGCTTGAAATCCGCATGCATAAGAAGGTGATAGTGTGTGAATATTGCGGTCGCATCATGATCGACGCAACCCTTGCCGGTGTTGAGGAACCCATAAAGGCGGAAGTTGTCGAGAAGAAGAAAGGACGCAAGTCAGCTGATAAATAAGATAATTAATGTATTATGTAAGGAAACGCCTGGAGGTGAGTGCAGCTCACAAGCTCGACCTGAGCTACGAGAGCAAATGCACGCAGCTCCATGGTCATAATTGGATAATTACCGTAGAATGCCGTGCGGAAGAATTGAACGCAGACGGCATGGTCGCTGATTTCACACTGATAAAGAACAAAATCATGAATATGCTCGACCACCGGGTGATTAACGATGTTCTCCCTTTCAACCCAACAGCGGAGAACATAGCGCGCTGGGTGGTTGATTCCATCCCTGCTTGCTATCGTTGCGAGGTGCAGGAAAGCGAGGGGAATATGGCTGCTTATGAGAAAGATTAACGAGATATTCTATTCTTTGCAAGGAGAAGGTCACCACGAGGGATATCCTTCGGTATTCGTGCGCTTTTCAGGATGCAACCTGAATTGCTCATTCTGCGACACAGCCCACAATGAGGGGATACATATAGATGACGATGCGATAATACGTGCCATCAACCTATATTCCGCAGACTGGATAGTGCTGACAGGGGGCGAACCTGCAATGTGGATAGACGAGGATTTCATTCATCTCCTCAAACGTGCCACAGGAAAAAAGATTGCAATTGAAACCAATGGCACCATGCCTTTGCCAGAAGGTATAGACTGGGTTACGGTAAGTCCTAAATCCGGTTTCGAAGGTGCCGGAGAGGCAAAAGTAAGGGTAAGTCATGCCAACGAAATCAAGGTTGTAGACCTCGGTCAGGATCTTGATCCATACTTTGATTTACCATGCCGTGGAGAAGACACCATCATGTATCTGCAACCATGTTATGTTCCGGATGAGGAACAATTCAGACAAAATCGCCTCAGCACGGTAAGGCGCATACTTGCCGACCCCAAATGGACACTCTCGGTTCAACTGCACCGCTATCTTGAGATACCATAAAAAAAGGAGCTTAAAAAGCTCCTTTTTTTTAGGCTTTAGGTGTTAGGCTTTAGGCGTTAGAGTTTGATAGAACTTGTTAAGCTCCTTTTTTTTTAGGCTTTGGGTGTTAGGCTTTAGGCGTTAGAGTTTGATAGAGTTTTGTAATGATATTTCCAACTCCCTTTTGCCCTCAAAAATCTAACGCCTAAAGCCTAATGCCTAACGCCTAAAACCCGCATACTCGAGAGCTTCGGCGCGTTCGACACAAGTGCCACATTTGCCACAATGCTCCGCACCACCTTTGTAACAGGAATATGTGTGGGAATAATCCACGCCGAGCTTCTTACCGATAACGGCAATGTCTCCTTTTGTAATGTTCGTATAAGGCGCCAGGATGGAAACTCCATCATAGGTGCCTTCTTTCATTGCCTCGGACATAGCCTTTACGAAACCCTCCCTACAATCCGGATAAATGGCATGGTCTCCGCTATGGTTGGCTATCAGAACATGTTTCAACCCCCTTGACTCTGCAAAGCCGCAAGCGATTGAGAGCATGATCCCGTTACGGAAGGGAACAACGGTCGATTTCATGTTATCGTCATCGTATTGACCTTCCGGAATAGCGTCCGCACCTGATAGCAATGAACTCTTGAAATACTCGCCCATAAAAGACAATGGAATCACCACGTGCTCTATACCAAGCATATCGCATTGCCAACGGGCGCATTCGATCTCTCGGGCGTTATGGTTCGAACCGTAATCAAAAGTGACAGCCAAAGCTATCCTCTCTTTCCGGTCATGAAGGAGTGTCACGGAGTCCATACCTCCCGACAAAACTATTATAGAATCTTTCATTCCACTCATATCAACAATATCATTTAATATTATCGAAACTTCCGAATACAGCCGCACGGCGGGAAACCACAAGATCCTGATGATCCTTGTCCCCCATGTTGGCAAAGGGATAGATAGAGATCCCGCCACGTGGCAAGAACACCCCCCTAACTTCAATATACCTGGGGTCCATCAACCTTGCCAGATCTTTCATTATGATATTTACACAATCCTCATGGAAATCGCCATGATTGCGGAAGCTGAAAAGATAAAGCTTAAGGCTCTTGCTCTCCACCATCCTTTCGCGGGGTATATAAGATATATAGATATGACCGAAATCCGGCTGACCGGTTTTAGGGCAAAGCGTCGTAAACTCCGGACAATCGAATGTCACTACATATTCATTCTCAGGATGCTTATTCTCAAAAGTTTCTAAAAGGGAGGGGGCATAATCTACAGGATATTGCACACCCTGATTCCCGAGGAGACTGACTCCTTCAAGTTCTTTTTCTGTTCTCATATTACAAAGTTATCAAAAAGTTCACGATTACGAAAGAAATAGCCTTGATGAAGTGATTACAAAAAAAACTGCCACTCTCGCGAGTGACAGCTTTCTTTAACAGGTTTTCCTGTTAGAACTTAAACTTAATGAACAAAAATCTATCTTCTTTCTTTTCATAAATTAAAACAGAAATCAATAAAAATAGTTTTCAGTCCTTTCGTATTTAACATTTATTAATAATCCGGATCTCTTCCATAGCTGTCTTTTCGACTGCTTCAAATTCATTCCTCAGCCTTTTGCAATAAGGAATGCTGAGCAGATAGATCACACCTCCAATGGGGAAAACTATCTCAAAGAAAAGCCTGAGCCATCGTCGCGAAGTGGGATGATATATCCAGAGCGGTTTGATAACAGGAAATTTTTCAAGTTTTGAATTGACCTTCAAGTCGCGAGAATCATGGAGATAGTTCACCACATCGTCAACAAGAGCGCCAACCCGACTTATATCCGTGGGAGAGTAACCACGCCTCCAATATTCAAAATAAGAAAGTGTATGCCCGTTCCTACGCAGCCACATGCGGGCTTCGCCATATAGGCGCACAAGCTTAGACTGCGCCCTGCGGTTCGAGACTTCGTTTATTATAACCTCCTTCATTGGAACATGACGCTTCTCGCTCAATCCCAACCAACGGTGAATAAGGCTCACATAAAGATCCTTATTGAATACCGAAGAGTCGTTCATCGCCTTATATGTCACGAAAACACCAAGCGGGAAAAGAATAGACGTGGAAAGCCACATTCCTGCCCAGACATCTATCCTCCCGTCTCGCGCCATCTTGTACCCCGTATTGTCTATTATATAATACACAAGGAAAAGGAGCACTGAAATCACGAGAGGCGTACCAAGACCGCCCTTACGTATTATGGCACCTAACGGAGCGCCGATAAAGAAAAATATTATACAGGCAACCGAGAGTGTAAACTTCTTTATCAGTTCGATCTCATGACGGCGGATAGACCGTTTTTCATCCGACATTGTCAATGCCCTAAATTCCAACTCCGAAGCCCTGTTTCCGGTAAGGGTGCGCGCCTGACTATAAAGCTCGCCTTGCTGTGTCGGGGTCAATGCCAGAATCAGAGAATCAAGAGGCATTGCCTTAACCGGAATAGTCTCTGCAACCTTTCGGGTAGAATCTCCCTTGCTATCTATCTCGGAAAAATAATCAGAACGCATCACAGCCTGGAATGAAGTCATTTTCAGATCACGGGCATAACCGGCACCGATCGAGTCCACTCGCATCGATATGGAATCGATGGTCTGTTTCAGTTCATCCATGTTCTTACCCACATATTGCTTACGCATACCCCCTTCGTCAAGACGATTGAAATTTGCATCGAAAGGTATAAGAATCTCCTTATCAAAGAACGACTCCCTCCGGAAAGGGACATTACGGTCAAGGGTGCGCTGTTCACGAAGGTTCTCGAACTGTTCGCCCGTGAAAAGATGGAGATACAGGTAGCGGCTGTCTTTCGTGAAAGCTAAACGGGCGGAATCGGCAAGCAAGATAGTGGAGTTGTCGCCACCACGGCTTATGTCGTAGATCATCACGTCGTAAAGCACACCGGTATCCCTGTTCTTGCTCTTCACATAAAGATTGTAGCCGGGAATCTGGTCATAGAAAACACCTTCCGGAATCTCCACTTCCGGGCTCTTCTGTTTCATCGAGAAAAGGAGAGTCCACATTTTCACCTGCGCCTTGGGAAGTATATCATTCTGAAAGAAGAAAGCCCCGACGGCTATTGCCATCACAAGGATTATAAGAGGCTTCATTACATTTAGCAAAGATATTCCGGAAGCCTTTATTGCTGTAAGTTCCGAACGCTCACCGAGATTTCCGAAAGTCATCAGGCTTGCCAGAAGAATGGCAAGCGGCAACGCCATCGGCACAAGCGTCACAGCGGCATAAAAGAAAAGCTCTCCGAGCACAGAAAACGACAATCCCTTTCCTACAAGATCATCGATATATTTCCAGAGAAACTGCATGAGCACGATGAAGAGCACAATGAAAAAGGTCATCGCGAACAGAGGCAAAAAACTCTTTAATATAAAAAGATATAGCCGTTTGACAATACGCATTGTTATAATACAAAAGGTATGCCCCGCAAAACCTGAGATGTCCGCGAGACTCATTTCGCGTGTAAAGTTACGAAATTTATCTTAAAAAATATCTTCATTCCCCTCCTCCTTTGCTGAAATCTTTGTATCTTTGCTATCTGAAATGAGGATAATGAGAGGAATTTCCGTTCTCCCCAACATTTAGACATTTTTAAATCAACATATCATGACATTATTCGAAAGGCTTACAAAGAAGGCGCAGGAAAACCGCCAGCGCCTCGTTCTCCCGGAATCTCTTGAACCCCGCACCCTCCAGGCTGCCGACAGAGTTATCGCCAAGGGAATCGCCGACGTAATCTTAATTGGAAAACGTGACGAAATTCTCGCCAAAGCATTTGAGCTTGGTCTCCCTCATATCGAAAATGCAACATTCTTCGATTCCGAAGACACTGAAATCACCGAGCCGTATGCAGAGCTGTTCGCCCAGCTTCGCAAAAGCAAGGGCATGACCATCGATGAGGCACGCAACGTGGTTCTGAACCCCTTGTATTTAGGATGCTTGATGATCAAGAACGGCGATGCCGACGCAATGGTTGCAGGAGCTCTAAGTCCAACCTCCCACGTGCTCCGCGCCGCATTCCAGGTATTGAAAACCAAACCGGGCATATCGGTTGTCAGCGGTGCGTTCATCATGCTTCTTCCGGAAAACGTGCCTTTCGGACAAGATCATATGCTCGTGTTTGCCGACTGTGCAGTCGTTCCTGACCCCACGGCAAAGGAGCTTGCCGAGATAGCGATAGCCACAGCGAAAACCACAAAAGATATTGCCGGACTTGAACCTGTCGTTGCCATGTGCAGCTTCTCAACCAAAGGAAGTGCAAGCCATGAGCGCGTAGACAAAGTGACAGAAGCTACGGAACTCGCACAGAAGATGGCACCTGAATTGAAGATCGACGGCGAGCTTCAGAGCGATGCCGCTATAGTGCCTGCTATCGGCAGCATGAAAGCCCCCGGAAGTCCTGTCGCCGGTCATGCCAACACATTGGTATTCCCGTCTCTTGAAGTTGGTAACATCGCTTACAAACTCGTTCAAAGGCTTGCCGGCGCAGGCGCAGTAGGACCGATCCTTCAAGGTCTCGCAGCTCCGGTCAACGACCTCTCTCGCGGCGCGACAGTGGATGATATCGTCAACACAATAATCGTAACATGCAACCAAGCCATCGGCGATAAAGGACTCTAAAAAAATGAAAATATTAGTTTTAAACTGCGGAAGCAGCAGCGTAAAGTACAAACTCATCGACAGCGACAACAAGGCTGTGCTCGCCGAAGGTGGCGTTGAAAAAATCGGACTGACCGATTCGTTCCTCAAATTCAAACTTTCCGACGGCTCGAAAGAGACCATAACCGTAGAGATGCCCGACCACAAAGAGGCTATCAAACAGGTGATGAAGGTGCTTTCAGATCCTGAGAAAGGTGTTATAAAGAGTTTCGATGAAATCGGGGCTGTTGGTCATCGAGTGGTTCACGGAATGGAATATTTCAATAAATCCGTGCTCATCACTCCGGAAGTGATCGAAAGGGTCAAGGAATGCTATCCGGTTGCCCCCCTCCACAATCCGGCAAACGTAACCGGCATCGAAGCTGTAAGCGAAATTATGCCTGACACTCCTCAGGTAGCGGTGTTCGACACGGCATTCCACCAGACGATGCCTGCAAAAGCATACATGTATGCCCTCCCCTATGAGGATTATGAAAAATATGGCATCCGACGCTATGGTTTCCACGGCACCAGCCATCGCTACGTATCACGCAGGGTATGTGAGTTCTTGGGCGTGCCTTACGAAAAGCAACGCATAATCACCTGCCACATAGGCAACGGCGCGAGCATCACAGCCATAGCCGACGGTAAAAGTATCGACACGTCGATGGGACTCACACCTACTGAAGGTTTGATGATGGGCACACGTGTAGGAGATGTTGATCCCGGAGCACTCGTATATCTCATGGAAAGCCGGGGCATCGATGCAAAAGGTCTCCAGAAAATCATCAATAAAGAGAGTGGAGTTCTCGGAGTCTCGCATATATCTAACGACATGCGCGACATTGAAGCCGGAATAGCGGAAGGCAACGAACGTGCCAAACTCGCAATGGACATGTACGAATACCGCATATTGAAATATATCGGTGCATACACAGCCGTGCTCGGAGGTGTCGACATAATTGTCTTCACCGGCGGTGTGGGAGAGAACCAGACAGGAACACGTGAGGAAATATGCCGCAAGCTCGAATATATGGGCGTCACATTCAATGCGGAAGCCAATAAGGTTCGCGGAGAGGAAATAGAAATCTCAGGCAAAGACTCCAAAGTTCACGTAGTGGTGATACCCACCGATGAAGAAATGATGATTGCCGAAGACACTGAAGCCATAGTCAAAGGATGAGGATAGGTCAAGGATATGACGTTCACCGCCTTGTAGAAGGACGGGAGCTTTGGTTATGTGGCGTGCGACTTGAGCACACTCACGGACTGTTGGGACACAGCGACGCGGATGTTGCCATCCATGCCTTATGCGATGCCATACTCGGCGCCCTGGCGCTACGCGACATCGGTTATCATTTTCCCGACACGGACCCACGTTATAAAGGAGCCGACAGCAAACTCCTCCTTGCCGAAGTATGCCGAATGATGAAAGAACACGGATACGCCATAGGCAACGTAGACATAACCATCTGCGCGGAGCGCCCCAAGATCAACCCCCATATTGAAAAGATGCGCGAAGTGCTCGCCGGCATTCTTGCCTGCGGCATATCTGACGTATCGGTGAAAGCCACTACTACAGAAAAGCTTGGATTCACCGGACGTGAGGAAGGAATATCCGCATATGCGGTTGCACTTCTAAAGGGTGTAGAAGCATAATTGTAATAAAACAAAAGCCCCGAGAGCCGGAAATTTACGGATCCCGGGGCTATTTATGTAAGAAGCTGTTTAATGATATATCATGTCATCGCAATCCTAATAACCACCCTTGGAGTGGTGAAAGGCTATAGGAAAGGGTTCTTCAGGCAGATTCCCATGCTGATAGGGTTCTGCTTCGGAGTGGTGTGCGCCCATATCTTCAGCACACCGGTAGAGGAAGGGTTGCGGGAACTCGCGCCATCCATACTCACGCGTCCGGAATGCAACTACGTATACAGTATCCTTTCACGCGGAATGATTTTTATAATCGTATATGAACTGTTCAGTTTCTGCACCGGTTTCCTGAAACTTCTTTTCCGCTCCTTCCATAGTGGCGTGCTCGACAGCATATCCGGCTCATTCTTCACTGTTGTCAGATACCTCCTCATGCTCTCCATCATATACAACTTCCTGCTTTGCTGGCGCACAGATTCCGACCTGCTCCGTTTTGCCAAAGCCGACGACGGCAACATTGTAGAGGCGGTTATGCTCGTTGCCCCGGCAATTCTCGGAGGAGAATCGGTAGAAGACCTTGCCCACACCCTCCAACTTGAAGCAGCCAAGTGCATATCCTGATTTTTAACACGATTTTTTTGCAGGCAATAAGATTTTTTTATAATTTTGTGACATCGAAATGCGGTAGTAGCTCAGTTGGTAGAGCATCAGCTTCCCAAGCTGAGGGTCACGAGTTCGAGTCTCGCCTACCGCTCACAATGAAAGAAACCGGTCTGTTGCTAACAAATTAGCTTCATATTGGTTTCTTTTTTAATTTTATTACATATATGTTTGAGAAGGAAATTTATATCAATCGCAGGCAGAAACTCCGCGATGCGGTGGGAAGCGGTCTTGTCCTGCTTTTCGGCAATGACGATTGCGGCGTGAATTACGAGGATAATACATATCCTTATCGTCAAGATTCAACTTTTCTATATTTTTTCGGTCAACCATATGCCGGATTAAACGCCATCATAGATATTGACAATGACCGGGAAATAATCTTCGGCAACGAGCTGACCATCGATCATATAGTATGGATGGGCAACCAACCCACAATTCATGAAAAAGCCTCGCTTGCCGGCGTTTCAGACACCCGTCCCGCAGCAGACCTCAAACCTTACATAGACCGTGCGGTGACTTCCGGTCAGAGAATACATTACCTTCCACCCTACCGTGACACTCACCGTCTACGCCTTTTCGAACTGCTCGGCATCATGCCCGGTGCCGAACAACCATCTACAGACCTTATAAAGGCGATTGTGGACCTTCGCAACCACAAACAGCCTGAAGAAATAGAAGAAATAGAAAAGGCATGCCGTGTCACAGCCGACATGCATATAGAGGCTACACGCGCCGTGCGCGTCGGAATGCGCGAATATGAGGTTTCTGCAGCCTTGGAAGCCGTGGCACAGGCTAACGGATGCGCATTGTCTTTCCCGACAATCGCGACCGTTCATGGAGAGACGCTCCACAACCATTATCACGGAAACATAATTAAAGAGGGAGACATGCTGCTCGTGGATGCCGGTGCCGAGACATCAGAGGGATATGCAGGCGACATGTCTTCAACCATATGCGCCGGAAGGAAATTCACCGAGCGCCAGAAACTTATTTACGACATTCAGGTTGCTTCACATCTTGCCGCAGTCAGCGACCTCCGTCCCGGCAAACCGTTTGTTGAGATATATGAACATGCCGCCGAAGTAATATGCGACGGATTATGTGGTCTCGGCATAATGAAAGGTGACCCGAAAGAGGCTGTGGCGGCAGGAGCACACGCCATGTTCTTCCCTTGCGGTCTGGGGCACATGATGGGACTGGACGTTCACGACATGGAGAATCTCGGTGAAGTGTGGGTCGGTTATGGAGGCAAACCTAAAAGCACCCAATTCGGGCGCAAATCGTTACGCCTTGCCCGTCCTCTCGAAGAAGGGTTCGTACTCACCATCGAACCCGGAGTATATTTCATTCCTGAACTTATTGACTACTGGGGAGCCGAAAAACGTTTCAACGATTTCATCAACTATACCGAACTCCGGAAATGGCGTGACTTCGGTGGCATACGAAACGAGGAAGATTATCTTATCACATCGGACGGAGCTCGTCTCCTCGGCAAAAAGATTCCTCTGACCACAGAGGAAGTGGAGGCTATGAGGTGATGACAAAGAACAGTAAAGCTATATTGGCAGCATCGGCTGCGGTATTGAGCTGGTCAACAGTGGCAGCGGCATTCAAAACCGCCTTGTCATACTATTCACATTACGAAATGTTGACGGTTGCGGCACTGACCGCCACCGTCATCTTTGCCATTGCCATAACCGCACAACGCAAGTGGGGGCAACTGACACGCATGAGATATAAAGACATCGGGGCATTGGCGCTTCTCGGATTGCTAAGTCCCACACTTTATTATCTTGTCCTCTTTTCAGCCTACGAACAATTACCGGCACAAGTTGCGCAACCGATCAACTATTGTTGGCCAATCTTTCTGGTAATTCTCCTTGCCGCAGTGATGCACAAACCCGTAAGACCACGCCTATACATAGGGATGACAGTTTCCCTTGCAGGAGTCACTGTCATATCTCTCGGAGGAGGCATAGAAGGCACCCTTTCTCCTTCCGGACTTATATTGGCATTCATGAGCGCGGTGCTGTGGGCAGTCTACTGGATAGCTAACGAAAAACTGAAAGGGGGATTTGACGAAAGTGTCAAACTTTTCGGCTCCTTCTTTTTCGGTTCCATCTACCTTCTTGTCGGACTGATATGGATGCAGGCATCGTTCAATTCTGTGGAAGGGACCTTGGCAAGCATATATGTCGGTGCTTTCGAGATGGGCATCCCGTTCCTGTTTTTCAGCATAGCTCTGAAAAACGCATCCAACGTGGCAACGGTGAACCAGATGTGTTATATCGCCCCTTTCCTTTCCCTCTTCTTCATATCAATGATTGTTGGCGAACACATCATGCCCACTTCCTATATAGGGTTGTCACTTATAATCTTCGGAGTCATATTCAACCAATACCTCGCATATCCTGAAGCCAAGAAACTCAAAGGTCCAGGGACAGTATAAGCACTTCTAACATGAAAATCCGCATCCCGCCCAAGAAAGACATATGGACAGCTGTCGGCTTTATAGCACTGACAGTAGTGCTCGCATGTTCTTGCGCATGGGTATGGG
>CAMYSW010000050.1:0-12020 GCA_947297425.1 uncultured Porphyromonadaceae bacterium | reverse complement strand
GTATTGGGCTGTCAGTCCCGGCATTGCGATCGAAAAATTCTTACGCACGAAGTAGTAAATGGCATAGCCGACCATTGATACAAGGATCGTGCGCAATTGCCAATGCTGGTATTTTTTTATTGTCTGTTTGTCCCAGCCTTCGAAGATGTTTTCTTTAGACATGATGTAAGTTTATATCGAAAAAGTATTAGACAGATTCTATTATGGTTAACGAATCTTGTGCAGCCTTATTACAGACATAATATCTTAACAGGCTGTTAAATCAGACCATTCGCCTGCATTGTCGCTTCAACGTCAAGTGCTTCGGCAATAATCGTTATGGGGTTTTCAACCTTTGCTCCGGTGCTCATTTCTATTTGCCATTTGCAGGTTTCGCAATCGGTTGCAACTACATCCGGATGAGCGATCTCTATAGCATCGAAAATCTCGGCTCCTATCTTCTGAGAATACTCATAATTCTCTTTCTTAAAGCCGTATGTTCCTGCAATACCGCAGCATTGGGAGGGGAGGGGCACAAATTCAACTCCGGGTATCATTTTTATCAGACCTGTCGAATACGCGCTCCAACCGAGTTTCTGCATGTGGCAGGGAGTGTGATAAGACACCCGCTTCTTATAGTCCTTTCGGAATACAAGTTTAATTTCCCCGTCATTAATTTTTCGGGATAGGAACACAGTTGCGAGCATTATGTCAGACCTGACATCAGAATTGTCAAGACCGAGCAGGTGAGGGTATTCGTCACGTATGGTAAACACGCATGTTGAACTTGTGGACAATACCGGCATATCTTTGTCTACAGCTTCGCGTATAGACTTCAAGTTTATTTCCGCATCATGTGTTGCCCTCGATATGAGTTTGTTTGCTATCTTTGCCACTCCGCAGCATTTCTGTTTGGAAAGTGGCAATACGCCATAGCCGACGGCATTGAGGATTTTTACGAGGTCCTTGCCGAGCGATGGGTTGTTATAGTTCACGTAACAACCATGATAATATGCTATATGTTTGGGATATTGTTCTTGTTCCGGTTGTATCTTTTTGAGGTATGAGGAGAATTTATGCGAAGAATACTTGGGGAAAGTGCGATGTTTGTCGACTCCAAGCATATTCAAGCCGGCTTTGGCTATGCCCGAACTTAAAACCGGATTGACAATAGGTGCGAATGCAGATGCAAGATTGCCCATTACATCTGTTTCTGCAAGCATATGATCGCGTAGCTTAGGGGCTTTCTTATCATACTTGATCCTCGCACTCTGTATTATGTCACCGATCTTGACGTTGGAAGGACAGGAAACCTCGCAACGTTTGCAATTAAGGCAATACTTTAATGCCTTGTCATAGAACTCGGGGCTTTTCAATCTGTAGCGCTCTCCGTCCGGACCTGCCATTTTGGGACCGGGATAATCCGGATTCACTTCCATAACCGGACAATAGGCAGTGCATATCGTGCATTTGATGCATTCCTCGAAGTTATTGGCGCTTATATTTTGTTCCTGATAATTCATTTCGGTCAATGTTTGATACTTAATGTGCAATGTTGAATGGACTTATACATTCAGCACTAATCATTATTCAAGGCAAGATCAGCCGTGTGAAAGCCTGTCAAGATAGCTGTGCCGGCTCCTGAATCTTCTTTGAGAGAGTTGCAATGTGCAAGCGATGCGCCGGCAACATACAGATTCTTTATTTTCTCGCCTTTCACAGTCGGGTGGAAAGATTTGTCCACCTCTATACCGTAAGTCATATATGGTTGGGCATCAAAGAAATTAAATGCATACCATTCATCTCTGTTTTCTGAGAAGTTGACATCAAGATTGAAAACCGGTTCATAAAAATTATGAGGGTTGGACTTGATTCCTTCACTGAAAATAGTGCCGGACGCAAGGATATAAGAATCAGCCTTAAGGTGGTCTTCACCAAAATTTGTGGTTATTAATTCCTTTACTTCTCCATTTTCGATAATCCCTTTCTCAACATGGTCTCCGAGAAGATATGTGCCTCCCAGTTTTTCAAAATGGTTCTGCAGCATATGTTGTGTTCTCAATCCTGATACGGAAACCGGTATGGTCGGGATGCAATACAGCGGGTTATAAACGAGTTTGCGCATCTTATTTATCTGGCTCTCATCGTTAATTCCTATAATTGCCGGAATGAGGACTGTTTCTCCCTCTTTTGCGCATGCGTTTATTTTTGAAGCGAACTCGTCAATTGTTGTAGAATCTATCTGTTTCGCAACTGATACCGCTCTCATGTCGAAATTTGACTTGCGCAAACGGGTGAGACGCTCGAGATCAATTATCTCTACACGGCATTCCACACCTTGTTTCTCAAGATTCTCTATAATAAATGAGGGATAACTCTCTAAAAATCCTTTTACAGAGATCACAAGAACCTTGTCGAATGGTTTTTCATCAGTGCCCTTGAACGTTGGATAGCCATGAAGGGTGAGCCATGACGGACGCGCAATACCAAATGGCGTGAGAGTAAAATGGTTTGCGCCAACAGATCCTGTAGTGTTGATTCCAGCTTTTTTCAAACAGGAAGGCACCATTTCTGCAAGTTGTGCGACCCTTTCCGCTCCCATGAGCCGATAGGGATGATTTTCTGGGAGATTGTTAATTTCTTCAATCGGATTGTTTATGTTCTTGTCAGCATTCTTACCAAGAAGTCCGAAAGATCCTGCACAAAAATGCAGGGCGCTTTGTCCGGAAGAAACGATAGCAGTTTTTTTCCCTTGTTCAGCTAAGCGGATTCCCGCTGAGAGTCCGCAAAGCCCGCCGCCTATTATTATATAATCGAATTTCATTGTGCAGAAGTAATATTAGATTCATTAGTGTTGCCTTTCTCCATGCCGCATACTCCTTCATAAATCCATGATGTGAAATATGCTTCGGCAAGCGAGCGTCCCCAAGCTACAGGTCTTACGCCTTTCCAGCGTTCCTGAAGGAATGATTTCAAATCACCGATAGCCCTTTCGTTTCCGAACTTGGAGCCTAATATGGCAGCAGCACGCGATGCGCATATTCCACCCTGACACGTTCCCATCCCAAGGCGTGTGCGGCGGCGTAGATTAACAAGGTTGTTAACATGGAGAGTATCCATCGCATATTTGATCTCTCCTACAGACACTTGCTCGCACTCGCACACGAGGGCGTCATCAGAGTCTGAGTCATATTTTATTTTTGACGATAATGAGCCGTGACGTTCGCGTGCTGCGATCTGCCCTGTGCTCATGTCGATTATATGTTTCTTTGAAGCAGATGGATTGTCGGTTATTTTTTCCGAACCCGGTAGAGGATCAATGTGTGTTGTGCATTTAGCATTTATGCCAAGTTTTTTGCACACCATATCCGCCGCTGTTTCTGCCATAAGACGGTAGGTCATAAGCTTACCTCCAGATATTGTTATGAAGCCTTCAACTCCGTCTCTGGAGGCATGATCCAGACAAACTATTCCTCGCGATATCTTGCGACCGGTGGGATCGGAATCATCAGCGATAAGTGGACGCACACCTGCATAAGCCCTGAGTATGCGTGTCCAAGAAAGGGATGGAACAAGCTGGCAGCCTTGATTGAGAAGGATGTCGACCTCTTCCTGTGTCACGTCCATATTGTCTACCTCGTCATAAGGAATACGGCTTGATGTGGTTCCGATTAGTGAGATCGTGTCTCCCGGCACAAGTATGTCAGCGTCGGCAGGCTTGCGGCATCGGTTGATGACCATGTTGTTAACCCTATGCCCGAATATAAGTAGCGCACCTTTTGCCGGGAACATGTTGATCATGATTCCTGCCTTTTTTGCTATTCCGTGGCTCCAGATGCCACCGGCATTGACTGTGATTCTCGCACGAATCTCCTGCTCTTCTCCTGAGATGGTGTTCCTTACCTTTACACCGATAACACGACCGTTTTCCTGAACAAGCTCAACAACTTCGTTATACGTAAGCACGTCTGCGCCATGAATACGGGCATCCAGCACATTGGCAGTGGTGAGACGGAACGGGTCTATTGCTCCGTCCGGCACGGATACGGCACCTATGATGTCAGGATTGACAGCAGGTTCCATTCGGATCACGTCTTTAGGGTCAAGAGCTTTTGCCTCGATGCCTGCCGATAGACACGACTCTATGAATGTCTTTTGATATTCAAGGTCATCTTCAGGAAGTGTTACAAATAGTCCGCCTGTTTCTTCAACACAGTGTGCAGCAATCTTCCGGAGAGTCATGTTCTCCCGGATACATTCCGTTGCAGATTCATGATCTGTCACTGCATATCTGGCTCCACTGTGGAGAAGACCGTGATTGCGTCCGGTGGCTCCGGCGGTGAAGTCAAAACGCTCAATGAGCATGACTTTGAGACCGCGCTTGGCACAATCGCGCGCGGTTCCTGCACCTGTGGCACCTCCTCCAATTACGATCACATCGTATTCTTTGTTTTTCAGGTCGGCTTTCATTGATTCTATCGTAAGTCGGGTTTCGATGTTATACAAAATTGTTTTCACTGCAAAAGTAGATAACTTTCTTTTAAAAAGCAAAATTATTTCAAAAAAAATGGGTATTTACCGGCAGTATTTTTAAATTCTAACGCCTAAGACACCTTAATAGTTGGTTTATAGAAAACGTTTCACCGTAAATTCACTAAAATCTGTTGGTAATTTGTATATTTAATGCATTTTTTAGCGTTAGATTGAAACTCTTTTATTAATTTTGAAAAATGAAGTGAACAAGACTTGATTTATTTATTGATGCATGAATCTATTGGGCAAAGAAAGATAATTTAAGATTAGTTCAGTTTTGAAAAGTTCAAATACAAATAATTGAAATGACTAAAGAGGAGAGACATAATTTAATAGTACAGACGCTGTTGAGACAGGAATCTGCTTCGGTAGGGGAGTTGTCAGCCCTGTTGCAGGTTTCTGCAGTTACGATACGTAAGGATTTAAGTGAACTTGAATCGGCAAAAAAACTATATCGGAGCCATGGAAACGCAATACTTATTGATCCATATATCAACAACAGGACAATCAGTGAAAAGGCGAAACTTGCGAGTCATGAAAAAAGTGTGATCGGATATTATGCGGCGCAACTCGTTACGAAGGATGATTCCATAATAATAGCATCCGGCACAACGATGCTTTCTTTCGCGCATAATATCGAACCCAAGCACCACCTTACGGTCGTGTCTGCATCGCTTAAGGTCTCGGAGGCGTTGGGTCCCATTGAAGCTATCGATGTTATCCAGCTCGGTGGGACGCTCCGTAGGAGCAGCCTTTCGGTAGTAGGGCGCATGGCGGAAGTTTTTCTTGAGGATATGGCATGCAGTAAGCTGTTTCTCGGTGTGGATGGTTTTGATCCGGGTTTCGGCATAACAACAACAGATATAAGGGAGGCGGACCTTAATAAGGCGATGATGCGTGCCGCCCAGAAGACTATCGTGCTTGCAGATTCTTCAAAATTCGGTAGGCGAGGCTTCGTTAAAATAGCGGATTTTGATGAAATAGACATGTTGATAACGGATTCTCATATTTCTGACAAGGCGGTATCTTCCCTTGAGTCAATGGGAATTGATCTTCGTGTTGTTGATGCTTGATATATAGATCTTTACTGCAGATTTGCGTGATTGGTAAATTTGCGTGACTAAAAAATCTAAAGCTCGTCTTGATTTGTCTCGTTCGCAGATAAGTCAAGACGAGTTTTTATGTTAATTTTGCTTTCTTGTTGCGAAACGAAAGGTAATTGCTGTTTTTATTTGGTATTTATTGATGTGATGGTTTCGTTTATATATATTTTTAACTAAAAAAAGTTTTCTCTGCTGATTTCAGAGTGTAATTTTGCAGCATAATAAATTAATTACTCTTTTCGGCATTTGCAACATTATTAGGTTAATCACTTACTATTGCACTTAATTGATATTGCTAATGCGTTTAACATTTTAAAAATGTGATATTTATTATGTAATGGAGACCCTCGGGTGGTCTTTTTTGAAAACATGTTGAACACACAGACATATTTTGAGGAGCGGCGAATAATTTTGTATGCACTGTAAATCAAGATATGTTTAAATTATACTTAAATAAGTTTAAATTAATCAATTATCAATTATTAATTTCCATAAATTTTTTCAACCAACAGAATGAAAGTAACCAAACATCTCATGTATGGCGTGCTGTGTGCCGTCGGCATGACGTTTACGGCTTGCGGAGTGGAAGACAATACGAAAGAAGTCCTTCCGCGATTGAACGTGGACAAATCGATTGTGCAGGTGATTCAGGATGGTAAGCTGAAATCGGGTTCTCCCGCTACCATCAATATCACTTCGAACAAAGGCTATACAATCACAAGTGATTGCGATTGGCTGAGTGTTGACCAACCCGAAGGTAGAGGCAGGGTGTCGGTAGAGATCGTAGCCGAACCGAATGAAACCGGTGCCGAAAGGGTGGGACATCTTAACATATCTTCATTTAACCTTACAGAAGTGGTTACGGTTAACCAGAATCTCGAGATGAATCTTGATGATAAGCTTGAGATCGGTCATGTGTATTTCTTTGATGATTTCAAATGGGCGATTGACGGCTCTGACGCAGTTGCGATCAAGTCTGCCGGAGACCAAAGGAATATTTATACCTATACGGCATGGACGGGAGAAAACCCGTTGCCTATATTTAAGGCTAATTATGAGGATTTCAATTCCAATGCCAAGACTGTCTATACACAAGACGGATATTTGAAGTTTAACAAGACTAATACGCTTACTGCTATTTCTCCTAAGGTGAATGGTATTGAACCCGGCAAAACGTCTGCCGTACGGGTGAGCTTTAAAGCTGCGTTCCAAGACAAGAGTGCCAAGATCGTAGTTGGCGTAATCGGAGAAGGACAGATAAAAGGTGGAGAAACGATTGACGGAGGATGCGTAAGTCAGCAGCTTATCACTCCCGACGAGACGTGGAAGTGGTATGACGTATCTGTTGATATCGCCGGTCTTGCCGGAGAAGATAAAGTGGTTGTAGGTCCGGTTGAGTTTATTCGTGACAAAGTTACCAGCAGCGGAACATTCAGGTGGTTTCTTGATGACCTGAAGATTGAGAAGATTGCAAATTGAACTATTATACCTATTTATCATGAAATTTAAAAATATATTCAGCGCGGCACTCCTTTTCGGGGGAATGGCAATGCTTGCTGTTTCTTGTGAGGAAGAGAGTTTGCCTAATTTTGTGCATGCCGATAGCCGTGAAGTTAAACTTGAAAATACAGGTCTGACTTCTACCGGAGACCGTGCCATGGTAGTGCTTGCCGCTAATAATGAATGGCGCGTTTCCAAGAAAGATGAATGGCTTCACATTTCTCACGAGTCAGGCACGCGCGGACGTCACAACCTGTTTATATCTGCAGATGCCAACACTTCATCAAAAAGCCGTCTTGGCTTCATTGAGATTGAAATGGCGGGAAAGCAGGAGCAGTTTGCTGTGACTCAAAGCGGTTTCAACTATGTTCTTGAACTTGACAAGACCGATATCTCCTTCGATGTCGATGGTGTGGCAGCCCTTCATGAATCGGATAAACTGACTGTAACGTCTAATGCGGCATGGAGTATTTCTATTCCTTCAGAATGTGAGTGGCTTAAAGTTGCACCAAGTAATGGAGAGGCGGGAGAGACAACTGTCGTTTTCTCTGCGAATGAGAACACTACAGGTGCCGACCGTTCAATTACACTTAATGTGCTGGTGGGAGACATTGAAAAGGAATTTAATGTGTTCCAGTCCGGTGTGCGTGTCGTATTTGATGACAAATTGCCCGGTTTCGTGTATTTTAATGATGACATGGCTTGGGCTACCGGTGGTAATGATCAGGTAGGTTCTATCAATGGATCTGCAAGTTCTACGCTCCCGATATACAGCGCTGCGAATGCAGGGATCAAGGCTGAGTTTGACAAGAGATATTTCGATTTTAACGCAGCAGGTTCTTCCGTATATGCAGCCGACGGTTATCTTAAGTTCGGTAAGGGAAGCAATCAGAACGCGTTTATGCTCAAGCAGCCGCTCGGTATAGAATCCGGCAAAAAAGCTAATGTGGCTGTGTCATTCCGCCTTGCGAAGAATGGAACGGACGGTTTCACCGTGTCTGTAGCAATTGACGGTCCAGGAGCGATTGAAGGAGCTGTAAATGACGACATGACTCTAAGTTCTCCTTGTGTGCCTATTAATAATTCTGACAAGACTATCAATTGGCAATGGAAGGAATTTACAGTCAATATAAATGGCATAACTGACGAAACAAAGATTATTATCGGTGAAACACAGTATATAATTGACGGGTTTAAAACGCGGTCAGGATATTATCGTGGTTTCATAGATGACATTAAAGTGACAAGGAACGCCAATAACTAATCAACATCAGGCAAATAAATGAAACTGAATAATAAATCAAATAATAACGTGAGGCTTTATTGTGCTTCTGCGCTTGTTGCGGCAGGATCGCTTACGGCTCTTGCGGAAGAGATCACCGGAACCGTGTTTGATAAAGACGGAGAGCCGATGATCGGTGCCACCGTAATGGTGGAAGGAACAAAGAAAGCGGCAGTCGTGGATATTGACGGTAAGTTTACCATTGATGCTGATCCGGGACAGTCTCTTAAGATCACGTATATCGGTATGGTTGGTCAGACTGTTAAAGTGCAGAAAGGCAAAAACGCATACGAAATCATATTGCAAAGCGACGATCAGACATTGGATCAGGTTGTTGTTGTAGGATACGGAACGATGGAGAAGAAGCGAGTGACTTCATCTATAACTTCAATATCCGGTGACAACCTTATGACCGGTCTGGGTGGTTCCACCGTGGCTACCGCTTTGCAGGGAAAGGTGTCCGGACTTACGATAGGCGGATCCTCTTCACCGAACTCGACCAATGACTATCAGCTTAGAGGTGTTTCCTCGGTAAAGGCGGGTAATTCACCTCTTGTGGTTATCGATGGTATTCCCGGTGGAGATTTGCGTGCCGTGAATCAGGAAGATATAGAATCTATCGATGTGCTTAAGGATGCGTCTGCCGGTGCTATCTATGGAACGCGTGCATCTGCCGGTGTTATTCTCGTGACTACAAAGAAAGCAAAAGAGGGGAGGGCAACGGTTACATATAATATGGAACTTTCCGTGGAGAGCGTACGCAAACGTCTTGAAACGCTCAATTCACAGGAATATATAGAGCTTGGACGCGGTTATGACTATGGTTATGATACAGACTGGTATCATGAGCTTACACGTAACAATCCCTTCTCGCAACGTCACTCCGTGACTATGACAGGAGGTACCAAGTCTCTTCAGCTTTATAGCTCACTGTCATATTCCGATCAAAAGGGAATCGTGATCGGTGACGGACGAAAAGACTATTCGGCACGTCTGAACGGAAGGTATTCAATCTGGGACAATAGGCTTCAGATCGGATTGCGTATGCAATATCGTGAGGCGCATCGTGATCAGCGTAACGGAGCCGGTGCGTTTGAGCAGGCTCTTGCCTTGAATCCTACCACGCCTTTGATGAATCCTGAAAATCCCACTCACTATAATGTGAATCAATATGGTATCGGAACTCTCTACAATCCGGTGGCAAATATCATGGATCAGGATTATTCCGGAACTGACCAGTGGTTTATGGGTGATGCCAATATCAAGTTTGAGATTCTTCCCGGCTTTAATGTTCAGGCTACTGCCGGTGTGGACCGTCGTCAATGGGTCAGGACCCTTTACTTTAACCAGTATCACCGCTATAGCGTCAACTCGGGTAAACTCGGTCAAGGGTCACATAACTATAGTAAAACATTAAACCTGTCATATGAGGCATATGCATCATATACAAAGGATTTTCTTGATTATCACCATATTGATGCAGTGGCAGGTTGGAGTTTCTTTGAGGAGCAGGGAACTGAAGCTTTCAGTATGACCAACAGAAACTTCATCGTTGACGGCGTTGGTCCTTGGGATATGGGTGCCGGATCCGATCTTACCGACGGTTATGCGGAGATGTCTTCAAGCAAGTCTGCTCGCGAACGACTTATGTCATATTTTGCCCGTGTCAACTATTCTTATGATGATAAATACATTGCAACTGTAAGTTATCGTCGTGAAGGAAGTTCAAAGTTTGGAAAGAACAATAGATGGGGTAATTTCTGGTCCGTATCAGGAGGATGGCGTATAAATCGTGAAAAATTCCTTCAGGATGTGGAATGGCTTAACGACCTTAAGATCCGCGTGGGATATGGTGTGACAGGTAACAATAATTTCGGTTCCGGATATACCGTAAGGAACTATGACCAGAGCGGAATGTACCCGAATCCTGACGGGGTGTGGGTTCCTGCTTATGGTTCTGCACGTAATATAAACCCTGACCTTAAATGGGAGGAAAAGAAGGAGCTTAACGTAGGTGTCGACTTCTCATTTTTCGGTGGTCGCCTTTCCGGTAAGTTCGATTGGTTTAACCGCCGCGTAGACGATATGCTTTTCTCTGTAACAGCTCCTGTGCCTCCTATGGTGCAGAAAACAGTGATGAAGAATGTCGGAACTCTTGACAATAAGGGATGGGAATTTGAACTCACCGGAAGAATTTTCCAGCATGCCGATTTCGATTGGGATGCCACAGTCCGCTTCAGCCAGAGCAGCAGCAAGATCAAAAATCTCGGTGAGGCAGGATCTCAGATCCTCTCGGATGCTCTGCCAAGCTCCATGGGTTATACCCACAAGATCGTGAACGGTCAGGAAATAGGTAAGTTCTGGCTCTTTAAATATGCCGGTCTGGACGAGAATGGTAAATGGCTCATCTATGACAAGGACAATAATATTGTTCCTGCAGCAGGCAACACTACTGATGAGAACAAACATTATGTTGGTAACGGTGTGCCGAAGCTTATTTTCTCCATGGATCATAATTTCAGATGGAAGAATTTTGATCTCGGCATCAGCTGCCGTTCATGGATCAAATATGATGTCTTTGACGAGACTGAACTTTATTATGGTCTTAAAGGGCAACAGGGTATAAATGTGCTGAAGTCTGCATATGGCAGGAACGCAGCCATAAACGATAACCGTATCACTACAGACTATTTCCTTCAGGATGCTTCTTTCTTCAAGATTGATGCCATTTCGCTCGGTTATAACCTGGATCTGTCAAAATGGCAGAAGTATGTTAGCAGCGCACGTTTCTATGTAACGGCACGTGATGTTGCAACTTTCACAAAATATAAAGGATACAACCCCGAACAGAACGTGAACGGGCTCTTCCCCGGTCTTGCCGGTTTCCAGGATGTTCGCTCCATGTATCCTCAGACAATTCGCTGGACCTTCGGTATGCAGCTGAAATTTTAAGAACTCTTAAAATAGATTTTCTGAAATGAAAAATAATATAAGAACAAAATATATAGCGTTGGCTGCGGTAGGCACTTTGCTGATGTCGTCGTGTGATCTTGACGAAAAATTCTATAGCGAAGTTACCCCCGACAACTTCTTCACAAGCCCGGAGAGCATTTATGCGGTTCTTGCCAAGCCGTTCGATCAGTGGCGTTATTATCACAACGAGAAAAACAACTGGGTTCTTGAAGAACTTACTACTGATGAAATGGCTTGTCCGGCAAGGGCAGGAGACTTCTATAACGGCGGTGAATATCTACGTTATCACTACCACACTTGGAACACGGCTGACCGTTTCATTGTGAATAACTTTAACCAGTTGAACTATGTGATCGCGCGTTCGCTCGAAGCGAGAGAAGATCTTGCAGGTGTAAATTATCCGGCTGTGGGCCTTTCCGAGGAGGAAAAGGCTGATCACCTGAATCAGATCAACACCCTGATAGCATATTGCTACATGAGGGGACTAAATTCATATGGAGGACTTCCTATCTACACCAGTAGCCAGGACAAACCCAAGGCACGTAACAGCCGTAAAGAGAATTTTGATTTCATAGAAACTTCCCTCAAGGAGGCTATCCCAAGATTGATGCCGCGTGCTTCCCTGTCTGAGGCGCAGAACGGCTATATAA
>CAMYSW010000049.1:0-12253 GCA_947297425.1 uncultured Porphyromonadaceae bacterium | reverse complement strand
ACCCTCTGCTGCTGACCTATCGACATGCGTCCTGCAGGGTAATCGCGACGCGACGCGATCCCCAATTCGTCAAGCCAACTTTCGATAGTACTGTCAGGCACATGACCGGTCAGCTTATTTTTCAGTTGTATATTCTCCCATGCCGTAAGTTCAGGAAAAAGGTCAAGTTCCTGAGGGAGATAAGCGATATGACACCGTCGAATCTCTTGCCATTCAGGAATGGAAAGAACATTGGCATCATTCCCGTCAAAAAGGAGATGCCCGTCATAATCGTTGCGGGCACCGAAAATGAATGAGCACATCGATGACTTCCCCCCTCCGCTCGCCGCCTCTATCAGATAGCGTTCGCCTCGGTTGAAGGTGACTGTTTTTTTCCATATGTCAGACTCGGGTATTGCCTCATTGGCAAATACCCGCGGCAACATATGTTCAAGACGTATCTCCCTTATTTCCTTCATGAAGCCTCTATAATTGACAAAAGAATATTTTTCTTCTGATCTTTTCCCTTCACTTTTATATTCATCTCAAGACCGCCTTTCTCCGGCTTGAAAGTTATTGCGACCAATGACACTGCGCCCGAAGGAAGCATGTTCATATTGCCGGAATATACAAAGCCCGCGAGAGACCCTTTCAATTCCTCAGCTGCTTCGGAAGCAGGCAAATGCCCTACTGCATCACCCTTGTTTATACGCAAAAATTTATCTTCCTTATTGACTTCAAACCCGAACTGACCGAGAGCTTCAACAAGGTCAGAGGTGCCATGCCCTGTTGTGCTTATCAAGCCGCGCATGTTACCATCATCCGATAATGCTACCGCACATGTGCCGTCAACACACGAAACCATTCCGGCAAGCATCCCTATCATCGAAAATCCTTTACCTCCGGTCTCTTCTTTAAGTTTCTTCACCATATCGGGATTCACGGCAAGAGCGCCAAAACCGGCGGCTGTGCCGCCAAGTTTATTGATCACTGCGGCATCTATCTTGGCGGCAGGGAAGTTGAATTTGGCTATACCGCCTTTAGAATTAAGGACCATAACTTCTGCCTCGAGTTTCCCTTTAAGGAAATCAATATTCCACGCAAATTCAACCGCATCCACAAACATAGCTTCAATAGCCATGGTGGCAGAGGCACGAGAGGTGAAATCGAGCCCTAAAGAATTAAGGCAACCCTTTATATCTCCCCATCCCTCAATGTCATGTTCCAGATCTTCAAGCTTTGCTGCTATTTCATTGGAAAGTATGCTCTGTTTCTCGCTCAATGATACAAAATGCTTTATTTCGTTAGCATTGATTGAATTATTGGAATTGACACACCACCAGAAGCGATCACCGGAAACAGCCATATTTCCACAAATCTCCGCATCTCCCTCTTTCTCGAATTTACCTCCAAATTCTTTCTCTACAGAAGCCTTGAATTTATTGGTATCCGAGATGATGCCGGTAAGATAAGTATTATATCCCTCAATAAATAAAGCTGCGGCAGAGGGATCCATCCCGCCATCCTTAGCATTTGAAAGAAACTCTTTGATATTGGAATTGGCGGAAGATTCCATAACCTTTGCAATCCCTTTACCCGGTTTAACCGTTGTCCCATCCACTTCACAACCTGCCTTCTCAAGCACAGACTTAAGGTCAATCACCATCACTGCCGAAGCATCAGAGGGGATAGTGCGGAGAATGCCCTTAATGTCTGCCGTGCGGTCGGAAGAGCAAGCCGCCATCATAACCATCGCCAACGAGACGATGCAATATAGAAATTTATTTTTCATAACTATTTCAAATTTGAAGTAATGTATTGAGAATCCTATTTAACGCAAAGTTCACTCCTGCCATTCACGCGAGGGTTCTGAAGACCGACCATCCACCTGCAAAACGGGATGGTCGCCAGCAACCTCGTACCCACATAGCTTCCTAAGAACGTGAAAACCGCGATTACAGGAATAGCCGCCACAGTGGGCAAAGCCATCTGCGTCTTGAAAATCTTCACACAAAGTCCGAGCCAAAGGATATGCATTAGATACATTCCATAGCTCATATTCGACAATTCCGCGATCCAACGCGGAGACTCCGATTTACGGATACAAGTGAACAAGAGGAACGTGCCCGCCGTAAGCATCACGCAGTTGATCGTGCTGAACGACCAGCCGATTTCAAGCACCGGAGTGGAATGAATCTCTCCCGGCACAGCTTGCAGATAGAATGAAAGGATGGTCCACACCGCTCCTATTATCGTCAACGACATTCCGACAATCATACTCTTCGACCTGTTCCAGTCAAGATGTACGCGGATATAATGCGCAAGGACAAGATAACCGAGATAGCCGGAAAAATACCACAGCATGTGATATTCGTTCCAGAAACATTGTCCCCATATCTCACCGAAGAAACGATTAAGGTATGGCATGCATGTCGACACCAAAAAAAGTCCTATAAAAAATCTCTCTTCGCGCGCTGAAACCTTTGCAAGCCATGGCGAAACCACCGGTATGAAAAGATATAGGCTTATAAGGGGATACATGAACCACAGATGACCCGCCAAAGTCGGAAAATTCAATGGAATCCTCAACAAGTCTTTGATTGAAGTGTCCGTATCGATCTGTCCCCAAAGCGCAGGCACCGTGGAGTATATTATCATGAAGAATAGAAATGCAGGAAGAATCCTTACCGCCCTGCGTTTATAAAACTCCATCGTAGACTGACCCTCCTTAAGCGGCACAAGCAAAAATGCCGAGACAATCATGAACAATGGAACCGCCATTCTCGAAAAACCGTCATAAATGGAAACCCATAACCTGTCAGCCTCATTCAAGAGCAACGACTGCGGACCCGCCATGTCGGTCGAGCCCGGTGCCCCGTAATAGTTTTCACTTGCATGCACGAGCATCACAAGAAAACACGCGAAAACACGTATGTAGTCAAGGAATACAATCCGCCTTGGCATATCTGTTAGATTTTTTCGTTAAAGTATTTACAAATGCTCCACAAAGATAACACTTTCAGCTCAATCCGGCAAAACATCTGCATCTTCTGTGTTCCCGCAAAAAACGCCAACATATCAAGAGCCTGTCCGAAGAAACACGAACAGGCTCTTAAACAGAATTTTAAACAAATTCTAATATATCCTCAGCATCACGGCTCCATGCGGATTGACAGAAGAAGTATGTTCACTGTCTGTCTCGGCGATATCTTTCTGGCGCCATAAATCCCGCACCCGTTTCTTCTCATAGAAGCCGAGTTGCCTGAGTTTGACCGTAATGTCTCGTGGTTTCAGGGTTTTGTTGAAGAGTCCGACAGCCATAGATCCGTCCTCGAGCTGTTTCACATATATTGCCTCCTCCTCATTTTCCACGATTGGAGCACCATGCACGCCAAGCGGATCCTGATTAACGTCTATCACCTCATCGTTGGTAAGTAAGGATAGCGTAAAGTCATCCAGGCGCGCGAGGTCACAGCCTATCAATAGCGGAGAAGCGAAAAGACTCCAGAGGGTCATATGTGTATACTGTTCGTCGGGAGTGAGCCTGGTGTAATGAAGTTTCGGTCCCCATCCCACAAGTCCGACAACAAGCATATCGGCATCCGGCCAATGTCCCGGACCGCTCCATGGTGCCCACCGACTCTGATTGAACCCTATCTTGCTGAAATTCTCCCAAGTGTCGCGGATATCACCCGTAGTCCTCCAGCAATCGGCATATTTCATCAATGCAGGAGCATCACAAAGGGGGGCATTATTGGAAAGGCTATATACCATATCGCGGGCTGTGGAACGTAGCGCGTCATGCATTTCTATTATATGCTCCACGTCGTTAGGCTTCCAGTCGTATTTAAGGTAATCGACCTCCCATTCCGCCCATTGGCGGGCGTCATTGGCAACAAAAGAGTAAGGGGAGTGATACCGCACCTGTTTGCGATATTGCATATAGTTACCTTCCGGCAATGTGAAACGGTAATTCTCATTCATTTTCCCCTCCTTTATCCAGTTATACTCCCCTTCGGGCGTATCGGCATAACTTCCTATATGCGCCGCATATGTCCCGACCCAGGGAGATGAATATATGCCAAGCTTGAGACCGAGGTCGTGCACCTCCTTGGTCAGTTGAGCCATATCGGGGAATTTTGTATTGGGCATGATCGCATTGTATTTACCTCCGCGATTGCCTTGCCATCCGTCATCGATATTGATATATGTCCACCCATGATTCACCAACCCTTTCTCATACATTGCGCGTGCAGACGAAAGAACCTGTTCCTGGGTAACGTCCCTTCCCCAGCAGTTCCATGAATTCCATCCCATGGGAGGAGTAAGGGCAATCCTGTCTCCCACAACAATCTTCAGGTTACGGCTTGCGGAACCCACGGCATTGGTGGCAGTAAGCTCCACTACATATTCCCCCCTCTCGGAAACCTTGCCGGTGATCCGTCCCGTTTCAGAATCAAGATTAAGCCCTGCCGGAAGTCCTTTGGCTGAAAACGTCATGGGGCGAACGCCACTGGCAGCAATCGAAAACAGGAACTGCGAACCCGGACGGACCCCGAACACTCGGGCACCGTTGATACGCGGTTCTTTTCCCGGCTTTGGAGTGAGTATATACTTGGAATAATCGGGCACCTCTACCTTCTTAGGTTTCTGTGCCGTTCCGGTTGCCGCAATAGCAAGCAATCCGGACAAAGCAAAAATTTTGATTTTCATTGACATTTTGTGTTATGAATTGTCGGTCTATGTGCAAATTTACACAAATCCACATAAACCGACAACTCCACCAACATTAGAAACTAATACTATATTCTAATTCTACCTATATTATTATTATTAATCTATTATTATTATTAATCTTCTCAATATCCCGGATTCTGCTCCAAAAGGGGATTGGCATAAATAGCCTCCGAAGGTATGCAGAACACATTGCGCGTATCAGGAGTAGGTTCCTTATCCCACCACGGCTCCGTGGTGAACAACCCCCACCGCACCAGGTCGGTGCGGCGATGCGCCTCTCCGATAAATTCTATCATGTATTCGTCCGCAAGACGATATATGTCAAGATTGGCAGGAGTGACAGGATCCGGATCTGTCCCGTTCTCGAAGTTTCGTTTGCGCACAGAGTTAATAAGTTGTGCGGCACCTTCCTTGTCGCCGCGATGGAAACGGCATTCCGCAAGATTATAAACCACCTCCGTGAAACGCAACACTGGGAAATCAGGATTATAGATCAATAACACATCCTTGTCGTTGGGGACGGGCATCTTGACTATCCTGATTCCTGAGTTTTCATCACCGGCAAGCATATCGCTTTTTTCTCCGGTGATATTGACATAATCCACCAATACTATCTGTTTCCCGTTCTTGAGCTTGGTGCCCTTAACCACTTTACCGGTATGCGGATTTTTCAGCAGCCCCATCAGGAACATACCTTCATATTTCCCGTCTCCGTTATATACATACGGCTTCTTGCGCAGATCCTTGTCATGGAATTTTGCAAAAGGACGTCCCATCTTGGTGGTGTAGGGAACACCCTCCTTCTCAAGCGAGGGAGCGAGCTGGAAACCGTTGTAACATTTGCCGAGGGAACCGCAATCGAAATAATTTTTCGCATTATAGGGATACATACGCGTGTTACACCCCTTAAACTCCTCCTTTGAAGTTTCCGAAGGTATATACCACATCGCTTCGGGTGATTCATGATTGGTGAAACAATGTGGTCCATACCATGTGGGATCAAGCTGATATACACCATATTTACCATCGTATATATCCTGTAATATAACCTCCGCATCAGCATATCTGTCTTCACCGATAAATGCCTCCGCATTGAGATACAGCTGCGCGAGGAGCATAGCACCGGCTCCCATAGTGATATAGCCGTCCTGATATTCCGAAAGCGATTCGCGCCTGTGCAGATTGGGTATTGCCGCTTTCAATGTGTTCTCGATATAATCGAAATTCTCTTTGCGGGTGTTGCGCTTTTTCGGTTTGTCATTGGGACTGGTATAGATGGGAAGTCCTCCGAAGAGATCAAGAGATCGCATATAGGCATAAGCCACAAGGGTGTTGAGCTGATTGAGATGGTCAGCCTTGTCCTGCTCGGTGAGACCAAGCGAAGGATAATCCACCCCAGAAAGCCCTTCGATCGAGACAAGCGCGTGCGACACTATATAGTTCATCTGGTTATACGTGTTCTTCACCTTGCCGTCTTCCGTGCTCCATGTGTGCCCGTGAAGTCTCACCCAGTCTCCGTTATCGTAAAAGTCAGCGGCACGTGCCGGACAACACATCTCGTCGGTGGTGACTTCCTGCAAAAGCCAATAGACACGCTGATTATACATATAATGCCAATGGCGGAAAGGGTTTCTCAAAACGGAATATACGCTTTCCTTGCTGGTATAGAATGTGTCAGGATTTGCCTCGGAATAGAATTTTTCGTCAAGGCTGCAACCGCCGAGAGCAACGGCACACACAATTCCCGAAATCAAATATTTGAATTTATTTCTTATCATATCAATATCACTAAGTAGTTTAAAACTTCACCTGCACCCCGAATGTCCAATGTATAGTCTGAGGATACATCGAGGATTTATTCCTCACCTCAAGCACACTTGGGAACAAGCCATTAACACTCTGTTCGGGATTATAGCCCTTGAATTTAGAGAATGTTGCGACATCCCTTGCCGTGACATACACCCGCAGGCTCTTCACATATTTCTGCCATTTGGAAAGGTTCAGCGTATATCCCAGCGATATTGCGTCAATCTTGAAGAAAGATGCGTCTGAAAGGAAATAATCGCAAGTGATACGGTTCCCCTTTATATGATTGTTCTCCTCATATGCCGAACGAAGCACATTGACTCCCTGCTGGTTCTGAAGTCCGTAATACAGATTCACGGTATCATAGACATCATAGTCGATATAGCTCCTGCAATTGATCCCGAGATCGAAATCGCGATAACGGAACACATGATCCATCGAGAATGTCAGCTTAGGCACGCCATTGCCTACATAATATTTATTATCGATCTTGTCATTCCCTTTTGCGGGCACTATCTCTCCATTCTTGTCATATATCAGCCACTCTCCGTTCTCATCCACGCCGGCGTTCTTGAAAAGCCAGAACTGTCCTATGGTCTGGTTGTTCACGAGCTTATGTGTGTTACCCATGCTCTGGGGAAGTCCGTCGGAAAGTATCTGCGAACTTTCTTCTCCAAGGTTCTTGATTTTAGAGGTGTTATGGGCAAAGCGTACCGTAGCGTCCCAATCAAAATCGGAAGTGCGGAATATACGTCCGGTCAATTCAAATTCCCATCCTGTATTCGACAGGGAACCTACATTTTTCATAATGGTTTTGGCAGTCATCGGAGGTGCCGGGGCTGTAACGGCAAAGAGCATGTCGTCAACACGGCGAGAGAACCAATCGAACTTACCCGTAAGTCTATTATTGAAAAAGCCGAAATCAATGCCGACGTTAAACTCTTTCTTCTCTTCCCATTTAAGGTCGGGATTGGCATTGCGCGCCGATTTATAGGCGGGACCCCAGCTCATTCCACCCGGTGTGGGATACATGCCGTCGCTCGTATATGTGTAGGTGGTATACCCTGCCGAAAAATTGTCATTACCGGTAACTCCGTAACCGGCACGCAGTTTAAGCTCGTCAAGCCATTCAACATCGCGCAGCCATGCCTCGCGGTTGATACGCCAGCCCGCTGACACTGACCAGAAATTACCCCAGCGATGGTTCTTCCCGAATTTTGAACTGCCTTCCCTTCGATAGCTGACCATTGCGATATAACGGTCATCATATGAATAGTTTGCCCTGCCATACCAGGAAAGAAGATGCTCCGTAGGATTTTTTGACGAGGACATCCCTGCCAGACCCATACTAAGGTCTTTTCCGGCACTCATGTCCCAAGGACCGATACCGTCAACCGTAAAATCCCTGTTAGTCATGCTGAAACTCTCCTGACCTGCCTCGCTGAAATAGCTCCATCCCGCCACTGCATCGAAATGATGCACGTCACCAAATTCTTTAGTGTAGGCAAGATAGCCCTCCCAGTTCGTGTTTATACTTTTCTGATAGCCGTGTGTCGCCTCTCCGAGTTTGCCGGAGTCTACGCTCTTGCGGTGAAACTGATTGTAATATATAGTCCTCGTCCATTGGCGACGATCAACGCCTACCGATGCATTAGCCGTGAAACCAGGAAGAATGGTGAACTTAAGATTAAAGTCTCCCATAAACCACTGGTCGGTTCCCTTATATTCCTGATCCATGATATTGGCAACAGGGTTATAGAAATCAGAACCGAGACCGGATTTATTGACATTGTAATGAGTAGGATTATCAGGATCCATCACAGGAATAGTTGGATTGAGCGCAATCGTGTTCTCCACATCATTAGCCGTGTTGCGCTGATCCCTGTGAGCCTCGCGATACTGCATTCGCAAACCTATTTCAAGGCGGTTATTCCAGAGCGAATAGCGACCGTTAAGACGGGCGGAATAATCTTTCCTGCCATCGCCTATCACTATGCCCTGCTGATTTGAATATGATAGTGACGAATAAAGCGACAACGCTTTGGTTCCACCTGTCATGGTTACGGAGTGACGTTGGGAGAAGGGAGTATCGCGACACATCAGGTCATACCAGTCGGTTCGCGAACCGAAGTCTTCTCCCCTGCCGTAATCAAGATATTCCTGAGGGGTCAGCATATCAAGACGCTTACGGACACTTTCTACTGAAAACTCTCCGTTGTATGTCACCGTTGCCTTACCTTCTTTTGCTTTTTTAGTGGTGACAAGGATCACTCCGGCGGAAGCTCGCGTACCATAAATGGCACCTGCCGAAGCATCTTTAAGTACATCTATGCTCTCCACATCTTCCTGATTAATGGCACGCAAGTCTCCACCGGGAATACCGTCGATAACTACAAGAGGAGAGGTTCCCCCCTTCACAGATGAAACGCCACGCAACTGATAGCCGTTGGAGGCATTCGGCGAGGAGTTGCCACTGATAGTTAGTCCCGACACTTTACCCTGAAGGGCGGTGGCAATGGTAGAGCCTCCAACGCCCGCCATAAGGTCATCACCCGATATTGAAGTTATTGAAGATGTCACGCGTTTCTTCTGCATCGTGCCGTAGCCTACAACCACCAGCTGATCAAGCGTGAGGTCTTCACCTTTCATCACTACCTGATAATCTGTCTGCCCCGGCTTAACCTTGACCTTCACCGGCGACATGCCGACAAGCGAGACTTTAAGAGTCTGCCCCGGTGCAGCTTGTATTGAAAAATTTCCCTCTAAGTCCGCTACTGCTGCCATGCGTGTGCCTTCCACCGACACGGTAGCTCCGGTAAGCGGCTCTCCACTCCCGTCCGTAACCTTTCCGTTTATTTTCATGGCATGGCTATGCCCCGCAGCGGTCTCCACCTTCTCTTTTTTCTTCGAGATAGTTATAACCTTATCCGAAAGCATCGAATATTCAAGACCCATTCCGGGCAAAACCTCCTTTAGGATTGCAGAGACAGGTGTCTTCGATTTATTTACACGATTTGATATCTTCCGTTTCCCTATCTCGCTGTCATAGGAAAAACGATAGTCTGTCTGACTCTCTATTGCCGCGAATAGACTTTTCAATGATGTGGGTTGCATCGATAAAGTCACCTTGGCATTCTGAGTCCAGCCCGGAACAGCAATCATCAACGCTATCATAAGCATTGAAAAACGCATTTTCTTGTTAGGTCTGTTCATTAATTTTAGTTTATAATGGTTATGGAATCACTTACTTATCTACTACGGTAGGCGCCATGGATTGATTTAATCTTATAGGTTTGATTCATATCGTCAAGAACGAAAACTTTATATTGTCCGTCGGCTGCAACGCGAACCACCACATGACCATCCCAGGATTTGAAACGGTTATTATATGCTGACAATTTCGATCGCTGTCCTTCCGAGACACCCGTGGTGAAGATATTGATATTAGGACATGTAGAGACTATATCCTTTATCGCACCGGGTTTCGGCTGACCATCGCGCCATGTGTTCACAAGAAGTGTCTGTGGCTGCAGACAATCAAGCAACTCCGGACTGTTGGCATTATTATTGCCATGGTGATTGGCTTTCATCACCTCCACATTCCCGACAAGTTTGCATAATGGAGACTCGGCATCCAGCCACGAACGGATTTCCCGGTTGTTGTATTGCAGGTCGCCTCCGGAAAACATATCGAACAAGCCCCATTTGAGCATAATGGCTATCGAATAGATGTTCTCTTTCGGACTCACCATCTTTATGGCATCTACATCCGGAGAACCGTCTTCCTTTATCGGCAGATTAAAACGTGAGGTCTGTCCGCTTCCGCTCCAATAGTAGCCGCTTCCACACAAGATCCGGATGCTGAAATCCGGATAACCGGATGGCTCATGATTCAGTTTTAATTGATCAGTATGCCCTACCTCTGCGGTTTCATAAACAGATCCTTTCGAGCTATGCGTCCATTCCAAAAAACGGATATAATCCTTAAACCTTTTCTCTTCCGAGCGGTCGATTGGGAATGTATATCCTCTGTCGATTATTTTCTTGAAATCAAGGAGCGTTCCCAGTTCGTTGACACCATTCAGATAGAAGTCTCCCTCGGGATGTTTCTTCACGGATGCCGACACGGGGCAGATAGCTGCATACGTTTCAGGGAAATTCCCCATATGGTCCGTATCGAAATGAGAGCATAGCCAATAATCCACTGCCTTACCGTTGGGATTGAAATGTTTCACATAATCCGCGATCGCTGTGGCAGATGATACATTTATTGAAGGACGCGGCGGCAGAGGGTCGGCGGAAACATCGGGATCTTTTGCCACCACATCGTATGTGATCAGCGACCCGGCGGCATCTATTATCATCGATGTGCCATCCGGAAGGATGAAGAAAGAACATTCTCCACGTCCGGTGCTGATGGTGTGGATATCGAGGGTGCCGGGGATCCATGCGGGAAGAGCCTCTCCCACCTTGGCGGGGAATAGTTCTTCCTGAAGCTCCCCGGGTGGGGATACCGGTGGATCCTGCTTGTCAAGACTGCTGCCGCAACCCACAAGACTACATGCAATTGCCATCTTGGTAACTGTATGGATGAATAGTTTTCGTTTCATGGTTGATCAAAAGATGTTTTAGAAGCTATTTAAAACCGTGGTGAATTACCACCTGCATATGTAATACAGACGTGCTTATCGGGAATTGTACCGCGTAATTTTCATGTTGTATAACATAAGGCTGATTTTCTCGGTTTTCACGCGAATGTTCCTATATTTTTACATAAATTTGCACTTCGGTTATGAAGGCAACAAATAAAAATGAGACGATTCTTATCAAGGAACTCAGAAGGGGCTCCGTTGAAGCTTTTGATGCCCTATACGAACTTTATTTCAATAAAGTCTACGCTTATTGCCTGCAGATTTCCAAGTCAGAGCAAAAAGCTACCGATATAACCCAGGATGTATTTCTGAAACTTTGGGAGACCCGGCAATCAATAAAGACAGAGAAGTGCATCAGCCCCTATCTGTTCAGAATCGCCCGCAACCATCTCGTCTCAGCATATAGGGAGACCGCGAACTCCATCACCTACCAAAACTATGTAAGATACAACAACAGTATCGAATATGGACCCCAGCCCGATATCGAATACGAAGAATTTCTGCGCAAGATACGGGAATGCCTTTCAAAGATGCCGGAATCGCAGAGGAAGATCGTGGAGATGAGCAGGTTCAAGACAATGTCGAACAAGGAAATAGCGGCAGCTCTCGGTCTGAGCGAGCAAACGGTGAAAAACCGTCTTGTAATGGGAATCAAGTTCCTCCGCGATTTTCTCGGTGAAGCCAAATATGTTCTGATAATTTCCTCTGCCTCAGAAATTTTAAAAGATATATTGCAAGCATAAGCAAATACTCTCATTAAAACGATAAGAATTACCAATGTTATGAAAAGACTTATAGAAAAATACCGTCACGACAATCTCAGTCCGGAAGAACTGGAGCTGTTGCTGCATGAACTTTCAAAGATGTCGGCAACAGAAGTTGAGGCGGCACTCGAATCGGACTGGAACAATTTCTTCTCAGAAGAAATTGCAGATGATCCGGATAAGAAACAACATGTTCTTGAATCTATACATAACATAATGACACAAAAAAGATCAGCACGGAGACGAAGTCTGTTGATGATGGCGGCGGCAAGCGTGACAACACTCATCATTGTGGGCGTAGCCATACTTATATAC
>CAMYSW010000048.1:0-12301 GCA_947297425.1 uncultured Porphyromonadaceae bacterium | reverse complement strand
ATGGGGGATAATGGGGATAATGGGGAGGGATGGGTTAGATGCCGGCGATGGTCAGGATCTCTGCGGGATCAGATACGATATTGTCGGCATATGCTCCGCGAAGTTCCGATACGGGACGGAATCCCCACGTCACACCTACGGAGTCTATGCATGCCCTCCTTGCAGTCTCCATATCCACGGCAGAATCACCCACATAGAGTATGTCGGCTTTAGGTGTGGGGTATTTGTTAAGGATGGCAAACACTACTGACGGGTCCGGCTTCACCGGACGATCGTCTGTTTGTCCCATTATTGCAACAAACGGTATGTCCGGGAAGAAATATGGGATGATACGGTCAACAGCTGCCTGATACTTGTTTGTTGCAACTGCAATTGCCACTCCGTTCTCATGCAGTTTCTTAAGAAGTTCCGGTATGCCGGGGTAAGGCTGGGTGTGATCCGTGGAATGCAGGTCGTAATATTCCCTGAATAATGCCAGAAGCTGATCTACGGTTTCGGGATCGGCATCAGGTTCGGCTCGCTCTATGAGTTTTCGCACGCCATTTCCCACCATGTAATTATATGTGGCAAGGGCATGTTGCGAGTAACCCATTGTGCGCAATGCATGGTTGCATGCGTCGCCAAGATCTGCGATTGTGTTCAATAGAGTGCCGTCAAGGTCAAATATAACTAATTTTTTCATAATTAAAACGGATATCCGATTGAGAAATGGAATGAGTGGTCGCGATGCCAGTCCGGATGAATCAATGGCCATGGTTCTTGCCCCATTGCGGGATTATGTGCCTTCATGCCCATGTCAAAGCGGAGCAGGAAGTAGTTGAAATCAAGACGTAGCCCGACACCATATGCGGCAGCTATCTCTTTATAAAACGAATTAAACTTGAACATTCCTCCCGGTTGGTTCTGATAATTGTGAATTGTCCATATATTTCCCGCATCCACGAAAAGTGCCCCCTCCAATATCCAGAACAATTTTGCGCGATATTCTACACTAAGGTCAAGGCGTATGTCACCACATTGGTTGATGAAGTCACTGACCGAGTTGCTGCCGGGGAAACGACCCGGTCCGAGGGTTCGGACATCCCATCCCCTGACTCCGTTGGCACCACCTCCGTAGAATCTTTTTTCGAAAGGTAGTACTGCCGAATTACCATACGGGATTCCCACTCCGGCACCGAAACGGCATGCAATCGAATTGCGGGTGTCAAAGATATGAAGGAATGAAAAGTCTCCGTCCACTTTTGCGTATTGGGAATAATGGATTCCGAATACTTTATATGGCTGCTGCCGGAAATTGGAACGATGGTTGAAGATACTGCTCAAAGCGAAGAGGAAGTTGCCGGCAACTTCGGCATTCACACGGATCGTGTATATATTTTGTTGCAGTGAGCGTGTCCAGGGTGTCTGTTGCTTCTTGTTGGAGTGATAGAAACTATATCCCAGCCTCATTATAAAGTGATCTTCATAGCTATATCTCAAAAGTGGGTTGTCGGGCGCTATCTCGTTCAGAAAATCGTTTGTGCTTTCCGGCAGATACACATAGTTTATGTCTATAGGTGTGAACGTGTGTCTGTTGCGGTTGAAACGCTCTGACCATTTATAGTTCCATCCGGCGGTGGATATGATGCGTGTGTATTCGGGACGCTCCTGATAATTCATCGAAACGTTAAATTCTGTTGTTGCCTTTATGCGTCGCTTGAAACTCTCCCTAAGCAAAGGAGCCTTGAATTTCGGGAAGTTTATGCCAACTTCCGCACCAAGTTCAAGATAACGGTCGTGTATAAGTCCGCTCAGGTTGCCACTGAGTGATTCATATGCACCGCGTAGCTTTGTTGTCAAAGTTTCCGAACCCTTGGCAAGATTGCGGTGAGAGTAGCTTATACCCACAGCAACACCGAGGTCTCCCTCTGAATTGGTTCCTTCAAGTTCTGCTGAGAAGCTTTGGCTTTTGCCTCTTGTCAACAGTATGTAGGCATCAAGAAGACCGAAATCACCCAATGATCCTGCCGGGGAGAAGCGGATGTTGATGAATTTGAGTATCGGCAACCTGCCTAATGCAGAATACGTATTGTTTACATCATGCAGGCTATATGTCTCGCCGCTGCGAATGAAGCAGTTGTCGTATAACACGCACGGACGAAGATAGTGCTTTTGTCCGTACAATATGGTTATGTCTTTATATTTGACGGTGTCTACTGCCTGATAACGGCGGAAATCTTCAGTCACGCCGGGGTCGTAGTCCATTATATAATAAACGTTTCTTACTATATATTCTTTATGGGTGTCGATCAAGTGGTTGGGAGAATCCGACGGATATGCAGGTTTCACTGTCATTGTCAGATCCACGTCATGTGAATTTTCAGTCGTATCTGCATTGAATGTTATAAATTCCTTTCCGAAAGCATAATACCCGTGATTTCGAAGGCGGGTGGTGATATGGTCACGTTGGGTTTCAAGGAGGGATATGTCGAGAGGATCACCCGGACGGATAGAAAAATGAAGAGAATCCTTCATTATTATTTTCCGTAGGGTGTCGTTGGGAAACTTATAGCTTATTGAGCGCACCATATGAGGAGTTCCCGCCGTGAGGTCGTACTCCACCTTCATTTTGCGCTTTTTATGGTTGGCAATAGTGTCTACGGAGACTGATGCGTCAAGAAATCCGGCATTTGCCATTGCCTTGCGTAATTGTTCTGCATCTGTCGATGTCGCAGACGGGTCGAAAACCACCGGTGGTTCACCAAGTTTTCGGATCCATCGGTTCCACCATTTTGTGGAATCGTTACCGCTCATGTTGTAGATTCCGAGGCGGAATTTTGTTGACCAGAGCATCTTGTGATTCGGCTGCATCCTTACGTAAGACATCAATTGTTGCTCGTCGAGTCGCCCGGTCGAGTCGTTCAGGTTGATCTTCACGTCATCAAGAAGATATTTTCCGGAAGGCACGTGCCGTGCGGATGAACATCCTGCAAGCCAAGAGCTGACGATGAATGTCACCGACAAAAGGTATATGCCGTATTTTGTATTAGATATCTTCACGACTGCAAAATTAATTCTTTTTACCGAATCCGGGATCAATTTTCACGTTAAGGCAAACAGCGAATGTGGCAATGCAGCAAAGCATCACCCACCAGAAAAAGTTTACATATCCCTGTGGACTGCCATGTCCGAATACACTATAATCCGACAGGAAATCGTGGATCCATCCTGCCGCCATTCCGGGAATCATCATCCCCAGTGCCATGAATGCCGTGCAGAATGCATAGTGGGAAGTTTTGCTTTCGCCACGGCTGAAATATATAAGATAAAGCATGAATGCGGTGAATCCGAAACCATAGCCGAACTGCTCTATGAATATTGCAGAGCATATCAGAATAAAGCTGTCGGGCTGCCACATTGCAAGACCGCAATAGAATGCACACGGCAAGGTAAGGGACAATGCCATAGGCCATAACCATTTCTTGAGTCCGCCCCGGGATATTGCTACCCCGCCAAGTATCCCTCCGGCAAGCAAAGCCACAACTCCGACAGTGCCATTGACGAAACCTACTTCGGCGGTTGTAAGCGCAAGTCCACCTTGTTCACGGGGTGAGACGAGAAACGGTTGCACGAGTTTAAGGCACATGGCTTCGGGCAAACGATATAGAAGCATGAAGAGGAGTGCGGAGATAATATGAGGTTTTTGGAAAAAAGTCACGAACGTGTGTCCGAAATCCCGTAAGATAGTCATAGGTGTCACGCCCGGAATAGGTCTGTCATCTTCGGAACGGGGCATGAACCGGGTGTGGTATAATGCTATTGCGAGGAACAGGACTCCAAGAAGTAAGAAAACCCAGGACCAGGCTGTTGCTATATTTTCACAATGAAGTTCGAGATAGCCGGCGAGCATTACTAACCCTCCTTGTCCGATCACTGACGCTATGCGGTAGAATGTGGAACGCACACCTACAAATGCGGCTTGATCGTGTGCCGGAAGTTCAATCATGTAATAACCGTCGGCGGCAATGTCATGCGTGGCGGAGAAGAATGCCGTGAGCCAGAAGAAGACCAATGTAGAGGAGAAGAAAAATGGTGTGGGCAGCAACAGCCCGATAGCAGCCAATGAGAAAGAAATAAGGAACTGCATGGATATTGTCCAGGCACGTTTGGTCTTTATCAAGTCGATAAACGGACTCCAGAATGGTTTGATAACCCATGGAAGATATAGCCATCCGGTGAAAAATGCCATTTCCGCGAGACCTATACCCATGTTATGATACATCAATACGGTCAATGTGTTGACAGCAAAATAGGGGAGTCCCTCAGCTATATATGTGGTTGGTATCCATAGCCATGGAGATTCCCTCTTTGCGGGTGTTGTCGCGGCATCAATATTTATTTCGGACATAAGTCACTTTGTGTTTGGAAGCTGTTTAATCTGACAATTTATCAAGAGGCAGATAAAAAATTTCTTTTATCTCTTCGGGTAATTCATCCGCGAATGCAGTCTCGGCATAGATACGTGCCGAGATTTCAGGGGTGAGCCTTCTGAAATCCTCTTCACGGGGCACGATCATCAGACCTGCCATATCAACGGCTCCCGGACTTATTACGAACCGTTGTCCTTCCGGCAATGAATAAAGAGAGGGACGGTGCGCACGTCTGGGAACTATAGCTATTCTCAGGAAACCGTTGCCAGAGATCCAGAAAAACGCATTTATCAGCCCGCCGTCTTTTTTGCCGGTCTCTTTGTCTATTCCGAATGCGGTTTGCGTCTTTGAAAGATTTACCATTCCTTGGAATCCTTGCCCGATTATCGCGCTCATGAAATGGAAAGGTAATGTCACACCATACTCTTCACTGCTCATCCATCCCTCCTTTTCAGAGGTGTGAAACTCTTCTACAAGGCTTACTATAGGAAGTTCGGATTTGAGCATGGCTTGACAATGGAGATGATCAGGTGCTGACGCTCCTGCTTTTGCCCCATTATAGAAAAAAACGAGAGACGGGGCATTTTCAGCCATTATAGCCATGTCGACAGGTATTTGGTCCTGAGGTACATGTTTCTTGGAGACAATTGTGAAATGCACCGGCAGTATCGGATATGGATTTACGAGCAATTCCCATTCATCAGTAGGCCAAGTGCCGGATACCTGTTTTTCAGGACGGTTCGCGGCGCATAGGAAGCAAGGACGTTTGGCTATTGAATCCTTGTCAACGGCAGCACCTGTGGAACGGATACGCGCCGGATTCAATTGTGCAGCCGCCTGCAAATCTCCCAATTGAAGCGGTTTCCGTTCAATCTCCATGAGCCTGTCGAAGTTTTGTTTCGCTTCCTGCCAAGAGAGGAGTTGAGACTCTATGAGATCGTTGATATGTTCGATGGATAATGATTGCATACTCTAATAACTAATTATAAAGAATCTTTAGAAGTTGTTTTAAACAGCTTCTTAGAAAAGCTTATTAGAATGGAATGTCGGAATCTTCCCCCTCGTCATCGTAATCATCAAACTCATCATTGTCGTTCCAAGGGTCGTCCGGTTCCTGTCCGGATCCCATTATTGCCCCGAAATCGGGAATGGGAAGTCCCGGCATGGGTCTGTTTTGCATATTCTTGCGCACGCGTGCCATCAGCTCTATAGAGCGTATGCAATCTTTGTAATTGTTGTTGGCGTTGGTTTTCTCAATAGATAGCGAAGCGTCAGAGTTCCCTTCCCATCTCCTGCATAAATATAGAGGCTCGTATATTCTGCCTATATTATATTCCCGGCTAATTCTCAGAGCCATGGCATAGTCTTCGCCATAGCTGACATTGGGGAAAAGGAATTGTCGTGCCACAGGTGTGAAGAAAGCTCTCGGGGCACCGAATCCGTTTATACGCAAAGCATTGTTCGGACCATTGGTGTCGGTCCATTCCTCATGGCTTATAAGTCCCGGAGGTATCGGGTTGCCATCAAAATCCACCATCATATAGCTTCCGATAACCATTCCGTAATTCCCAGCGCGGAAACGGCTTATCACCGTTTTCAACACATCCGGAGAATTGTAGAGGTCATCTGAGTCAAGCTGCACGGCAAAGCGTCCGCAGTGTTCCGACAATAGCGCCCTGTTCCAGCAGCCTCCTATCCCGAGGTTCTCTTTTTCACTAACTTTTATCAGTTTCAGCCTGGGGTCGTTTACGCTTTCAAGGAGTGTGCTGGTGCCGTCGGTCGATTCATTGTCTACGACAATCACGTTATAAGTGAAATCACATTCCTGACTTAATGCCGACTTTACGGCATCCATTACAGTTTTTGCACGATTCTTGACGGGAATCACAACTGAAGCTTCCACCGGGAAGTCTTCGGAATCATAATCCACCATTACGGAGCCCGGGATGACGAGTCCGTCTATCTGACGGAGATGGTCGGTAAGGGTTTTTTCCATCTGCAGCTGGTATGCGCGGTTGCGCGGGTCAACATAGTCGTGTTGTTTCTCACCGCTCTTGCGGTAATCCACGCGGGTTGCAGTGTATAGGTATTCCGGAATCATAGCCATCATTTTCCCGATAGTGATACGCAGGCGAAGGGCATACCATCCCCCGTCGAGCATATCTGATTCCTCGCGGGTGAAGTCTTCTGTAGCGGAAAGGACATCGGCTGCGTTCAGAAGCACGAGCGGTCCGAAGTCAAAATCATCGCGCACAGACCCCGGTTGATAGTCGTTTACAGGATGGAGCATGGTCGATCCGTCTTCATTACGCTCACGGAAATATGAGTATGTAAGGGTGGAATCGATTTCCGATGCTATTTCCGTGTATCGGTGGATGCAATGCGGATCAAGTTCAATCTCGCGGTCATCAAGCTTGACAAATACGTATTGTTCAAGCGGAGTGCGGAATATTGCTTCGCGCAGGTCATTGACATTGGTGAATCTTATGATGTCCATTGGTGGTTCTTTTATGTGGTTAGGAAGATTGAGGAGAAGGGATTATCAAGAATCAGGGTAGTGCTACTTGCCTGTTCTTTTTAGGAAATTGGCAATTATTATGTCCCTGTCATAGCTTTCGGTGATTGTTTCCAAAGGCACTGAAAGTATTACGTTGTGGCTGCGTCCACGATCGATTACATAACCAGCCGGCATGTTCGTGTCGGTAAATGTGAGAATCTCCGTGGCTTTAGCTCCGGGGGCGGGGGCGAGGGCATCCGGATTCTGCACGATATAGCAGTCTTCATTCAAAGTGTTGGAATACCTTATTATACGCCCGTCTGATGCACGCAACTGACCTGAACGAGTGGTGAGTGATCCTTCTGCCGGTGTTTCGGCTGGAACAACACCGAGCACGATCTCTCCGAACTGGCGGTCTTCCTGTCCGTACCGGTAACTGAATATATCGGACACAACGTTCTCTCCGCTTATAAGGAGATTGCCGCCTCCATCGGAGAACAGCCGTAACTTGCGTTCAAGTTCCGGGGTGAATGTCTTGAAATTAACGCCACTGCGTCCATTGCCGACAATTCCGGCTTTCTGTTTGCCAAGTATAAGGTCTACATATTTATAGTCCGACAGGTTGACACTTCCCGCTTCGACTGCGCCTACGCTTGAAGACACGAATCCGAATCCTGCATTGGCAATAGATTCACCGTGAAGCATTGGATAGTCAAAGGTGTTCCCGGCGATGATGCGGGTAGTGTAGTTTGTTCCGCTCCTGCCGAATGATTCTCCCGCATTGCGGTTAAACTCGGTTTGATATCCGGTGAATGCAATGTCTTTTATATACGGGACACCAAAATCTTTGTCGGCATCGAATCCTGCATTGTTGCCGTCTTTGAAATTAGAAGGACCACTGATTCTTGTGAACCCGTTTATTATCAACACCGGTTTTGATCCCGCAGGCGCTTCCCTCAATGCAAGAGTCTCCGATGGGAATGACTGCCCACCGCGGTTCAATGCCACAATACGGAAACTGTGGATTTCATTGTCGGCAACTTTCAGTTCATAATGAGTCTTTGTTGTCTCTCCGATTTTGTGGAAACCGAGTTCACCCTGGTTGCGAGCCATGATCACATATTTTTCAGGCATCGCGGTTTCTTCAAGTGGATCAGGAGTGGGTTGCCAGCTGAGACGATACAGATTCTTTTTCTCACGTGTTATGGAAAAATCTTTTACAGGCAACGGCTGGATCACAAGTTCTCTGTCTTTACGCTCTGCAAGGAATCTTGCGATACCTTTATATATTGCCCTGCTGACAGTGAATTTGAATGTCGGGTCAAGTCCATACATCATGTCGGCAAAGTTCTGATGGCTCATCAATTCTATGAGAGTTGTCGGAACTTCCGGCACTCGTGCCTCTACATAGGATTTGTCCCACATGGAGCGACGGGTCCATGACGGCTCATATTGGCGGCGGATGTCGTTGGATATCTGACGCATTATTATGTCGGTAAGCATTCGCGAGTTAATGCGGGGAGTTCCGTCACGATAAGAATCGCCGTTTTGTGTGAAATATATTCCAAGGGTGCCGATAAATGAATCGTCAGACCTTTTACCGGCATCGCTGTGGAGGGCAAAAGTCATGTCTACCGGTATTTTCAATCCCTCCTTGTTCGGAAGTACGCGCGAGCCGCCGGCAAGGTAATTCACCCAATGACCGCGAGATGTATAGTCGTCTTTATAATCGTCAGATCCGTGATAAGGAGAATATACGGATTCCGGAAAGCCTGCCCAATGCAACCAATAGCGGGCGCCTTCAAGGAATCGGGGCATGCCCGATGTGCGGAATGTTGGAACAGTTTTGGGTGTGGCGGGTGTCATGGGGTCTGCGGGCACAGATGTGTCGACCGGTTTGGAATCGGGAGTTTCATCGGATTCCGGTGTTTCCTCATTCTCTTCGGTTTCCTCTCCAGTCTCATTTTCTTCTCCCTGCTCCTCATCATTTTCTTCCTCTTCCTGTTCCCGGTTGACACTTTCGGTGTTATTTTCCGGAGTTGAGGGATCGTAATAGATATCCGACCTTCTGTCGGAGCGTGCGATATTGCCCATGCCGCCGCCAATCTTTACGGCATCGGCTGTCACGACCATTCCCTCACCTTTTTCCGAAAGGTTGGTAAGAGTCACTACCGGTTCTGTGTCGCTGTATCCTTTGGTCAGGGGGAATGTGCCGAGATATATCCAGGTTCCGCCCCCCATTGTCTGGTTTACGCGATATTCCTTCGAACCCCCGGAATAATTTACTGTATAATGGGCGTCTTCTGTAGAGTTGGGGAATGATTTATAACTTACATATACTGCATATTCTCCATCTTCAGGGATGTCGGCATACCATGCGGCAACCGACTGTTTACCTCCTGTTATGGTGGATGTCTGGCGATATGTGCCGTTTTCAAACGGATTCTCGGTGTCCCTGAAATCCGGAAGGTCATATATGAAGCCGTCCAGATCACCTGTGACCCAAGCTTTCGCACCTGTCATCTCTTTGTAATAAGGCTGGGAATATATGCACCCTTCGTCGTTAGTGTCATTGTCCACTATAACCTCATGGCTGTTTGTGTCACGTTCTCTTGGAAGCATTACATATGCACCTGCATTTTCGAGCATAGGCACCACATAAGGCAATATATAGCTCATGGTGTATGTGTCTTCCACCGATTGGAAAAGGAATGGACGTTGCCATGCCCAGGAACCGGATCCCGGTTTGAAATACCTGCCGTGGGAATGCCATAGGGCTACTATGTCATTCTCCAATCCCTTGTCGGGTTTGATATATGGATGTGCCTCGGTTACGAAAGGAGGATTCTTACGGAACTGTTCTGGGAGTTTATCGACCTTGGTGATATAATAAGCTAAAGCGCGCTGACCAACATTGAGGGTGACTCGATAATCTGATAACGAGTCGGGTAATGCCGCCCGGGTGTGTGACGTGAGGGAGTCTATCAGTTCTCGAGTGACCGGAAGATACGTGAAATTCTCATTCAGGCTCACGCGGGCTATCTTGGAGAGTTTATCAGGTTTAACGCTGTTTACACGCAATCCGCCCGGATTCAGGTTCTCAGGGATCCATTGAAGCAGCCTGTCGTTTACGGTCAAGGTCAGCGAGTCGTTTGACGGCTGTTCCGGTGGCGGGGTCACGGCTTTTACCGATCTTCGGGAATATCTTTTTGTTTTGCGGGATTTTCTGCTTTTGCGAGATTTCCTTGACTTTGACTTTGAACGTTTTGATTTTTTTGATGAAGTCTGGGTTGTCTTAGCCTTGGTGCGTTTTTTTGCCGCGTAGGATTCCATTGAGTCGAATCCTGCGACAGCGACAATAACTGCAATTAAAATATATAAGAATTTACGAAAGTTCATTATAAATAACCTAATATTAGTCAGACTACAAAATTAGTGAAAAAACATATGCGAAACAAACCGCCGATAAATAAGGAGGTGTGTAAAATTTGTTAAATCGCAATTATTATGTTAACTTCGCATGTGAACAAAATAAAAACTTAAATAATGGCAACAAAACCTTTTCATTATCAGGAAATGTTCCCGCTTGGTCCTGACACGACCGAGTATCAGCTCGTAACCAAAGACCACGTGAAAGTGGAAAACTGGAATGGTCATGAGATGCTTGTGGTTGATCCCGAAGCACTTACTTTATTGGCAAACGTGGCTTCTCATAATTGCTCGTTTATGCTTCGCCGTGAACATAACGAGATGGTGGCAAAGATACTTCATGATCCCGAAGCCACTGAAAATGACAAGTATGTGGCGTTGACAATGCTCCGCAACGCGGAAGTTTCGGCAAAGGGTGTTCTCCCGTTCTGTCAGGATACCGGCACTTCTATATGCTCCGGTTATAAGGGGCAGCAGGTGTGGACCGGTTGCGACGATGAAGAGAAGATATCGGAAGGTGTTTATAAGACTTATACTGAAAACAACCTGCGTTATTCACAGAATGCGCCGTTGAATATGTATGACGAGGTTAACACCGGCTGCAATCTCCCCGCCCAGATAGAGATTCATGCCTGCGAAGGGATGGAGTATAACTTCCTTTTTGTTGCCAAAGGTGGCGGATCCGCTAACAAAACATATCTTTATCAGGAAACAAAAGCCATTCTTAACAAGAAGACTCTTGTGCCTTTCCTGATTGAGAAAATGAAAACTCTCGGCACAGCCGCTTGTCCTCCTTATCACATAGCGTTCGTTATCGGCGGCACTTCTGCAGAGGCTAACCTCGCTGCCGTGAAGAAAGCTTCTGTAAAGTATTACGACAATCTTCCTACGGAGGGTAACGAATATGGTCACGCCTTCCGCGATGTCGAGCTTGAAAAGGAATTGCTTGAGGCAGCTCATTGTCTGGGTCTTGGCGCTCAGTTCGGCGGCAAATATTTTGCACATGATATCCGTGTGATCCGTATGCCGCGTCATGGAGCATCTTGTCCGGTCGGCATGGGTGTGAGCTGCTCTGCAGACCGCAATGTCAAAGCCAAGATCAACAAGGATGGTTTATGGATCGAGAAGCTTGATGAGTTCCCTGGTGAGCTCATACCGGAAGAGATGCGTAATGCAGGTGAGGGAGAGGTTGTAAATATCGACCTTAACCGTCCTATGCCTGAAATCCTTGCCCAGCTTGACAAATATCCCGTTTCGACACGCCTTTCACTCAAAGGCACCATCATCGTAGGCAGGGATATTGCCCACGCCAAAATCAAGGAGCGTCTTGATGCCGGAGAACCGATGCCTCAGTATCTTAAGGATCATCCTATTTATTATGCAGGTCCGGCAAAGAAGCCGGAGGGTATGCCTTCGGGCTCATTCGGCCCCACTACGGCAGGTCGTATGGACTCTTATGTAGATCAGTTCCAGGCTGCCGGAGGATCAATGGTGATGATAGCCAAAGGTAACCGTAGCCAACAGGTAACGGATGCTTGCCATAAACATGGCGGATTCTATCTCGGATCTATAGGCGGCCCCGCTGCTATCCTTGCCAAGAACTCTATCAAGAGCGTTGAATGTCTCGAATATCCTGAACTCGGCATGGAGGCTATCTGGAAAATCGAAGTTGAGGATTTCCCCGCATTCATACTCGTTGACAACAAGGGTAACGACTTCTTCAAGCAGATTAAACCCCGTTGTCCGCTTAGCGATTGCAAATAAAATTGTATCGAGATTCTTAAAAAAAAAGGACTGCCTTTATGGCGGTCCTTTTTTTGTGTAAGAATCTATTATTTCACTTACTTACATAAACCTCTAATGGCGATTTAAGGTTACGTTCAAAATTTTCAAGGTAATTATTCCATGTTTCCATATCAGGCATTCCTCCCTTGCTCCATCCCGCTCCCCAATAATAGGTGAAAAT
>CAMYSW010000047.1:0-12337 GCA_947297425.1 uncultured Porphyromonadaceae bacterium | reverse complement strand
CATAGACCTTATATCCTCATTGTCGTCTACAACAAGGATTAATGGTTTGTCTTCCTTGAAATCACCCTTTTCATAGTTAATGTCTCCAAGTTCCGATTCAATCTCGTCCTTATCAATTTCCGGAAGGCACCCTTTCATCTGTTCATCAACATGTGTCACAGGAATGGTTACCACAAACTCAGAACCCTTACCTATCTCACTATCAAGACTTATCTCACCTCCATGAAGTTCAACAAATGCCTTGACAAGCGACAAGCCTATGCCGCTACCTTTCGGATTAACCTTGTCAACCTGGAAGAACCTGTCAAAGATCCGTTTCTGATCTTCTTTCTCAATTCCCACTCCGTTATCCTTTATTGAAAAATGCAGTTGGCTTCCGTCGCAGTCACAAGAAAAAGCCACCATACCGTTTGGCGGAGTATATTTCAAAGCATTCGACATTAGGTTATAGAAGACGCGCTCCATTTTCTCCACATCGAGAGCAATCTTGAAATCCCGTTCTGCGGGTATTTCAACATTCAACTTTATATCCCTCTTACGGGCAACACCCTTGAATGCATCAATCCACTCCGCTGCAAGCATACCGAAATCCACCTCAGTCAGCTTAACACTCAATTTCCCGTTTTCATATGTCCGGAAATCAAGTATCTGATTAATAAGGCGCTTAAGTATCCTCACGTTCTTCTCTGCAATCTTTATCAACGTGCGTTGCGACGGACTTAAGTTATCGGCGGTAGCAAGCTGCTCCACCGGCTCGGCTATCAAGGTAAGCGGTGTGCGCAAATCATGGGAAACGTTCGTAAAAAAGGCAAGTTTAGATTGCGTAGCCAACTCAAGCTGCTCATTAAGTTCTTTTTGTTGATCATGCTGACGCGCAAGCTGTTCATTCTTACGCAGTAATGTTTCTTGGTAGCTTCGTCTTTGCCAGAAAGCTCTCAATATCAAAAAGAGCAATACACAAAGTAAAATCACAAAAGCGATACTTACATAAAAAAGAGTTGTCTGAGCAGAATGCTTGTCCCAATACCTGTCGATCTGCGACTTAAGGCTCTTCATTTTTGAAGTCTCTTCTTTAAGGGATTCATTCTGGATAAGAAGTATGTCTGCATTCCCCAGATCCACAGCCGACGGTATCGGGAGCGATGCAATTGAATCATACGGCTCTCCCTTTAATATTGCCAATGCCGTGCGTATCAAGCGATGACCTTCCGTGGGATATAAAAACGTGGCATCAATCACGGAATCCCGGACAGCCTTCATCCCTATTTCAGGAGCCGCATCTATACCTATTATATATGGATCAATGCCTTTGGCTCGCGCAGCATCTGATGCGGCGATTGCCATGCGGTCATTATGGGCATATATCAGATCAACGTCGGGATGAGTCTTAAGCATCTAATCCGTCAAACGGAGGGCATCTTCATAATTCCAGTTACCATAAGCTATGGCAGATATTATGATGCCGGGATGACGGTCTATTTCCCTCTGAAAGCCTTCATGTCGATTCACGGCGGGAGTGGATCCCTTTAAACCGTAAAGTTCTATAACCTTACCATTGCCATGCAGCAGGTTGGAAGCATACCTGGCGGCAGATTCCCCAACTTTTATATTATCTGCACCTTGAAAAGCAGTGTAACAATGACCATTGACATTCCTGTCAAACACGACCACCGGTATGCCGCTATTATAGACAGATTCGATAGCCGGAGTTATGGCATCAGCCTCATTTGGTGCAACAATTATAATGTCGAAACCATTATCGGCAAAATATCTGATATCGGCAATCTGCTTTTCATTACTGTCATCTGCAGAACGGATTTCCACCGTAGCTTCCGGATGAACGAGGATTTCACGCTCGATCTCTTCATTCATCTTGTTCCTCCAGTCGTCCCTACTGCATTGCGACACCCCTATCCTGTATGTTTTCTTTTCCTCCTTACATGAGTTGAAAAACACACTCATACATGCAATAAAAAAAACGATATGAAACCAATTACGAATTTTCATGATTAGACATAATCTACAACACTATGAAGTGATTTAGAAACTTCTTAAACTTTTTACGAATCACTTCTACAAATATACATGTTTTTTATATAAAAAAGAATGCATCCCCTTATAAAAAATTACCAATGCAACAATTGTTATAGAGCATGCTCAAATCTTGATAACACTATAATTTTATTTATCACTATATTTGCACTGCATTGCAAGGATCACTCTCGGTCAACGTGAGAACCCAGCACGCAGCCTTTATGATTTTCTAAGAAAAACTCAAGGTTGAACCCGTCTTGACTTATTTAACATGGAAAAAGCGAGACGAGTCCGTTAACAAGATTGTTTTTATTTTGAAAGAAAACCAAACAGATGAATCACATTTTCAGAAAAGGATTAACCTTAATGACGATTACCGCCGCATCATTGACATGCATGGCTGACGATATTGAAATCAGCCATCTTGGACCGAATCATACTTATGTGCGTGTAAAAGGTGATGACAAACTATTGATCCTCCCCATTCAGGAATCAAATGAAGACGCAAGGATCAACGTATTGGTAGACGGCAAGATCGACCGCACTTTTTTTGCACGCCTTGCAAAATCAAAAACGGATTATACCGTCCCCTTCGACCTTTCTCCCTACAAGGGGAAAAACGTTATTCTTGACGTGATAGCGAACCATAGCCGCGCATCCGTGCGAGAAGCACAAGACGAGGCTTGCTGGAGCTCTATCTCGCTTTCTGACTCATTCGATACGGCAAACCGAGAAAAATACCGTCCCGTTTTCCATCACACACCTTCCTACGGATGGATGAACGATCCCAATGGAATGTTCTATAAAGATGGAGTTTGGCACCTGTATTTTCAATGGAATCCGTTCGGCTCTAAATGGCAGAACATGACATGGGGCCACTCCACATCTACCGACCTTATCAACTGGCAACATCATCCGGCAGCAATCAACCCTAACGGCATAGGAACCGTATTCTCGGGAAGTTCGGCAATAGACAGGGAAAACAGCGCAGGATTTGGGAAAGATGCAGTCCTTGCGATGTACACCTCTGCGGGAAATAGTCAGACACAAAGCCTTGCCGTCAGTCACGACAACGGAGAAACATTCGAAATATATCCCGCAAACCCGGTACTTGCACTCGGTTCCGAAGCCCGCGACCCTAACATGTTCTGGAATCCGGATACGAAGCTTTGGACAATGATACTCGCTCATCCGCTTGATCACGAAATGTTGATATTCACATCTCCCGATATGAAAAAATGGACATTGCAGAGTGCATTCGGCAAAGGTCTCGGAGCGCAAAATGGCGTATGGGAATGTCCTGACCTGTTTGAACTTCCCGTTGACGGTGCCGATTACAAGAAATGGGTACTGATCTGCAACATAAACCCTGACGGTCCATTCGGAGGTAGCGGCATACAGTATTTCACCGGAGATTTCGATGGCAAGACATTCACACCTGACACTGATAAAGATGGTAAAGTTGCAACCAAATGGCTTGATTTCGGTAAAGACAATTATGCACTCGTAAGCTGGAGTGATGCTCCCGATGGACGCCGACCTGCAATAGGCTGGATGAGCAATTGGCAATATGCAGCCGATGTGCCGACCATGCAATATCGCTCAGCCAATACTCTACCGGTAGAAGTCAAACTGTTTAAAGGCACAGACGGTGAACACTATGCATCCACGATGCCGGCTCCGGAACTGCTAAATCTTCGCGACAAGGCTGTTATAAGTTCGAAGAAAGTCAGAACAAACTCAAAACAAAAGAGTTTTAATCTTCCAAAAGACAACAGAGGTATCTGCGAAATCACCATGACAATTGATCCTAAAAAAGCATCAGAAGTGTCACTCATTCTCTCGAATGCTCAGGGTGAAGAAGTTGACATGATCTACGATGTAACCACCTCCTCATTCTCCTTCAACAGAGAAAAAAGTGGGATTGTGGACTTCAGCAAGGATTTTCCGGCTACAACCGTCGCTCCAACTTTCAGCACCTCCTCGAAACTTAACCTTCGTATCTTCATTGACACATCAAGTATCGAAATATTCGGTAACGACGGACGATTTGCCATGACAAATCTCGTATTCCCCACATCTCCCTATACACAGCTGTCAGTAAGCTCCAAGGGAGGAAAATCCGACATTTCGGATCTGAAGATATACTCCCTCCTCCCAACTGAAAACTGAAAACCGAAAACTGAAAACCAATAAATCATGAACGCAACTCATACCACGACATCAAAGAAGTATAGCCCGGTGATGCAGCTGATACCCGTAATGCTATGCTTCTTCGCCATGGGATTTGTGGATCTCGTCGGCACTGCCACAAATTTCGTTAAAAGCGACTTGAACCTATCGGTGTCGGAAGCAAGCATCCTTCCATCCCTCGTATTCTTCTGGTTCCTGATATTCTCTGTTCCCACCGGCATACTGATGAATAAAATAGGACGCAAGAACACCGTGCTACTGTCGCTTCTCATCACAGCCATTTCACTAATAATACCCGTCTTCGGAGACACCTATGCTGTAATGCTTATCTCATTCTCCCTCCTTGGCATAGGCAACGCTGTGATGCAGACCTCTTTGAATCCGTTGGTAACAAACCTTATCAGCGGTGATAAACTGGCATCAGCTTTGACATTCGGACAATTTGTGAAGGCGATTGCATCTTTCCTCGCCCCGATTATTGCAACATGGGGAGCGACAACGCTTTTCCCCACGTTCGGTCTGTCATGGCGGATACTCTTCCTTATTTATGCAGTCATAAGCATACTTGCCGTAACCGCACTCGGGGCAACACCCATAGAGGAAGAACGCCCTGACAGAGCTTCCGGAATCAAAGAATGTGTAAAACTTTTGGGACGTCCATTTATACTCCTTTGCTTCATAGGAATCATGTGTCATGTAGGCATTGATGTCGGCACCAACACATACGCTCCCATGATTATAATGGAAAGGCTGAATCTTTCACTCGAAGATGCCGCTTTCGCCACAAGTGTATATTTCATATTCCGCACCCTCGGTTGCTTCTCAGGAGCATTCATCCTGCGTGCAGTAAACGCGAAGATATTTTTCGCTATAAGCACATTCATGATGCTTGCCGGTATGGGAATCCTCTTCAGCGCACATTCCCTATATGCCCTTTATGCAGGAATCGCGTTTGTTGGATACGGAAACTCGAATATATTCCCGATCATCTTTTCTCAGGCGCTCCTCTCCACCCCAAAAGAAAAGAACGAAGTGTCCGGACTGATGATCATGGGTCTGTTTGGTGGCACAGTCTTTCCACTATGCATGGGTTATGCAGCAGACATGACAGGGCAGCCCGGAGCTATAGCCGTGATGACAGCTGGTGTAATTTATTTGCTCTGCTATACAATAAAAATCAAAAAAGAAGCATAACAATAGCAGATATATGTATTATTGCACAATCAATGAAACATTAGGAAGTTGTTTAAATAATTTGACATGAAAGACTTGGTAATTGGAATGGGAGAAGCCCTGTGGGACGTTCTCCCCGATGGAAAAAAAATAGGTGGCGCACCAGCCAACTTTGCGTATCACGTATCACAGTTCGGACTTCCGAGCCTCGCAATCAGCGCTATCGGAGATGACGCTTTGGGAAAAGAGCTTGTAGAAAACTTCAATGCAAAAAATGTGAAGTATCATCTTGACACGGTTCCATATCCTACCGGCACAGTTCAGGTAGAACTTGACGAAGTTGGTGTTCCTCAATATGAAATAAAAGAAAATGTTGCATGGGACAACATCCCGTCTACTGAAGAACTTAACGCAATTGCGGCAGACACAAAAGCATTTTGCTTCGGATCGTTGGCACAACGCAACATTATTTCACGAACAACAATCCAGAAATTCCTTGAATCCATTCCCAAAGAGAATGATCCCCTGATCGTTTTTGACGTAAACCTCCGCCAAGGATTCTATAATAAAGATATCCTGTGCAAATCCATGAAAGCGTGCAACATTCTTAAGATCAACGATGAAGAATTAGTAACCGTGAGTCGCATGTTCGGTTATCCGGGAATTGACCTGCAGGATAAATGCTGGATATTGCTTGGCAAATATAATCTCAAGATGCTTATTCTCACCTGCGGCATTAACGGCAGTTACGTATTCACCCCGGGAGAGGTTACATTCCTCCCCACTCCTAAAGTTGAAGTTGCAGACACCGTTGGCGCCGGAGACTCATTCACCGCCGCCTTCATTGCAAGCATACTCAAAGGTAAAAGCGTCAACGAAGCTCATCATAAAGCCGTAACAACCTCGGCATTCGTATGTACTCAACATGGAGCAATGCCCCTGCTTCCTGCCTCAATAACCGAATAGCCGACATTATTATAGACACACAAAAATCTCCCGCATCAATGACATTGAAATATGTTATTGAATGCGGGAGATTTATTTTGTTAATGAACCTTACTGAAATTTAAACTCTTGTAAATAAACCTAATTAAGGCAACTATTGCAACAAAGCCGCGTTTTAAAGATACAAAGCAATATGGATAAAGCCCTCGGGGTTTCGCGAGAAAGTTCTCGGGCTGAAGTTTAGTTAGATATAGTTTATAGTGGAATCTGGATAAGCTCGCATTGACTGCGGGCTTATCTTTTTATTATCAATCACTTACAGATTCATCAAAATGACATACAGAATATTGCAGGCATCAACGATATTCAAATAGATTAAAATAAGAACAAATAGGATATATTATAAACAAAGACCAAGGAACGGCAGGCGAGAAACCGAGGAGATTACTCAATCTCTTTGGGTGTTTCTTTTGTCGTGATGTAATCGGATGCTTTCGACGGGGAAATCACGCTCCTTCCAAGTTTGGTCTCCAATTCAGCACGAGCCACTTTCGCCACATTGCCACCACTCACGGCAACATTGATGTGGTGTCCGAGGGATTGAGGATTCTGCTGTTTCGATATTTCTGTAGTGGACGCTTCCGCAAGAGTGTTGAGGGCAAGTTCTATGTTTGTCATATTGTCTCGCAGGGACGCTTTCTTCAACCCTTTGAAATCCTTGTATTCCCTCGTTTTCATGCCACTCCATTGTCGGGTGATGAAATCAGTAAGCAATCCATATTTGCTATCATCAATGCCTCCCCGTTTCCATTCGTCGGTAAGCATTTTTCTGACTTCGATGCCACGCAGACGCTGGTTAATCCACTCCTCAGAATAACCGAGACGGCGATAATCGGACACTGCCTGTTCGATAGAGAGTTCAGGATCTTGCATCTGGTCAAGACGTGTGGCGGCGACCTGCGCCATCCATTGCTTGAACGGTTCTGCCTTTGGAGATGGTATTGATTGTATCAGTCTGAACATCTGTTCAGTAGTGGCAACGTCCGTCAAGCGCATTTTGCCATCGGCAGCGAGAAGTTTCAACCTGTTACAATTCGTAACGGTTTCGTTGCCCTCTTTTTTAAGCCTATTCTTCAACACTCTCCAATATGTACTAGGGTCTGCACTGTCTGTTAGCACTTCTACAACGTCAATGACAGAGAAATAGCATTCCTCTTTGTCATTGTCCCACACCATCCTGACCTTGCGGTCATTGAAAATCTGTATTTGGTTTTGCTTTGTCATTATCTTATAAAAACATCGGTCACGGTTTCATGTCGCGATAAAGTGACGCTCCGCGACATTACTTCCGTAGCCGAGTTAAATACCTTTCCATGAGAGCGTCACCAATCACGAATACAAAAGTAATAAAAATCAACGACAATGGAAACAACGATTATTGCTCTTATGAGTTGAGCCTCGCTCTGAAAAACAGACATGGTATTACAACCTTGTACCGATTAGAGGGGCAACGAAAGAGGGAGAGCAACGAAAAAGAATGACGGTGTACGTACAGAACGAAGTGTAAGCATTACGGTGCAGATGGGAATTGTCTGTATGCCCAATGGGTATCGTGTGACAGATATACACATATTTCCATAATTAAAACTCACGTCCGGATAGTCTGCACTCCCGACTGCGACTGTGCGAGAATGAAAAGATATGACAAAATGAATAAACAAGACTAAATGGAAAGCAAGAAAGTAATCCATGTTCATCTCATAGGTCAGTTGTTCAACGGACAGACCGACTTCTATTTCGGGAGCGTTGCGGCGGTCTATGAGACATTGAACCATCGTGTCCTTGGGATCAGGCAATCCAGCCTCATGCAGAGTCTATGGAAGAGTGGGGGAGTGTATGAGAATCCCCGATGCCGCGTGACTTCGGGAAAAATAATCAGGAAAACAAGAAAGAACCAAACAGACAGACCATGACCCGACTTGAAAGATACAGAGAGCAGCTCGTAAAGCTGGAGGAGAAGAGAAGCAGACTTCTGAGGAGCGGTCGTTTCCTTGAAGCCAACGACCTGAATGGTGCTATCCGCGAAGTTGAATTGCTTATAAGGCAAGCGGAGGAATACGAGGAAGCGAGCAAACCTAAGCCTTTGAAAGAAACTGTCACCAGGGAGCAGCTTCATGAGATGGGCATCATCCCCCTGATGATCGAATGCCATCTTGTAGCCGACTTTCTGACAGAGGTCGCCTACATGGTAGTTGACACCTGCAAGAAACATGGCTTCTCGGATGTGGTCCTCATGCCGGATCTGCGGGAGATAATCAAGAAGACGGACAAGTTCGCCTCCTTCCTGACCGGTGTCAGCCCCGAACTGAGCGACCTGCTTCTTCGCAACGAGACGTTCAATGCCTCGCTACACAGGAAATACGTGAAATATATCGGACAGAGATTGCAATGAAAGTATTTATCAACAGACCGACCGGAGGGTATGTTGGCGGCTTGATTGTGGTAGCCGCCAACTCTCCGATGGAAGCGCACGGCGCGATGTGTGCCGAAGATGAATCTCTTACATATTGGTATGAGGCGAGCGGATGGCAGGAATTGACGGGCGTAACAGCTGATACAGCTATACCGTGCATACTTGCTCATGGCGGACATGAGGGATAATCAAAAATTAATAGTTATATTTGCGCTATGAAAAAAGTATATTACATCAGCACAGAGCATAAGATTGGCGATTTATGCAGAAGAGTTTCAAGGCTGGAGAGAATGGTCTCGCAATATAGATGGCTCACTTTGATTCTTAGTCTTGACGTGCTGATGCTCGGAATATCGTTGATTATTTCTAATCTTTGATTACATGGAAGATAAAAAGACACAATTCCTTACGGAACTGAAAGAATTGTTGGCGAAGTATGACGCAGAAATATGCGCCAATTACATTGACGAATGTGTTGTAGTTTATGTAGGGGATGAAGAAATATCCTACCCTGATACAAGAGTCAATGCCGACAATGTGTTTGACTATGACAGAGATTGGTGATATTTAACGCCGGATATTTTGTTATATCCGATAGTAAACATTACTTTTGCGATATCGTTTGGTGGTGCTTACGATATTGAAGATTTAACATCGTCCCCGGTCGGAGACTGCCAAGCACCACATATAGCAGTCGATGACCGGGAATGATTGTTTTTACTATGGAGCATAGCAGAGATTTTTACGAAAGCGTTATTCGCGTGATCGACTATCTAAACCCATACTCGACAGAAGTCTGGGATGTAATGCCCGACAAAGGCGAGGAGCTTGCCGGAGACTATTGGCCGGAGATAGGCAGGATGTTCAAGGAGGATTATAACCTCGGGTGGTTTGATTACGGGCAATTCCATATAAACAAGCGTGCCTTGCTCGCACCACTCAGGAAAGATTGTGAATATGCGATTGAGAAGATCGACAAAGCAGAACGTGACCGGAAGCTCAGCAATCGAGGGATCAAGGTTGCTATGTGGTGTGCCGTACTTGGTATTATCATATCTATCGTTTCGCTTATATGGACTATTCGCACTGATAATCGTCTTGATGAAATGGAATATCGGGTGTTGAAACTGGAGCAGATTGTATTTCCCCGTCAATTGAATCACAATATACCTCTTCAGTGATACTGTCTATGCGTTCAGTCAATCTATCCATTCTGTTATTGATCTTCACATTATAAACAATGATAATTGTTGAAAACAGGATGTTCAGAATTGCGGTGAAGACACATGCAGCCATAGAAAATCTCTTGAGAAAGGCATCTTCCATTGGAGTGACGTATTGATTGTGTCTGATTTTCTTGTCTATTGCAAGATATTTTCTTATTATTTTTACCATATTTCTGTTGATTATTTTGTTATATAGGAAGAAGATGCTATCTTTGCAATATAATTATATGCGGGGGGTGTACCGAGAAATCGGAGCCTCCCGTACCATTTTAATACTCTTTGTCAAATACAATTTCTTTGGCTGAGATACAAATTATACGTTTAAATGCTTTAAAGGGCATTCCTTTTTTTATTAATCCAAAATAACGCGAGAGCGCTCTGTTGAATTCTTGCTCATTGTATTCTGTATTAGGTAGGAAAACAACAGCCGTTTGGACATTCTCTTTAGAAGAACAATGTTTTAAGCCACGAAGAATATTATTGGGTGTACCCGTTTCCTTAGTAGCCAATTCAAATTGAAGATTGTCCCAAGTCCCTTCAGTATAATTTTTGCCGATTCCCTTTCCCGTTTCACTTTCAAGAATGACTTTATGTCCGTTACGATAACCAATATCTTGAACAAAAGCCTCATACCATCCCTTGTCTGAGTCGATATTGTGTTGACTGTGCAATGCCTTTAATCCACCGTTATCATAGTTAAATGCTACGTCTAAGTAATTAGGATTCTGCAAATAAGATATATACTCCTTTCGTCTATTCCAAATATGTTGAATCCTTTCAATATCTTCCGGCTTCCTCGCCGCATGACGTTCTCTGGCAATCTCCAGCGGTGTTTTCTTTCGCTCCTTGGCTTTCTTGTCTTTCAAAATACGGTTAACCTCGGCACGGTTATCAGCAATGAAGTAAGGTGCCGTTCCACGCTTCTCGGCTTTGTCGATGCGCTCTTCATTGTCCTTGACCCAATCCTTGAAACCCTGCGGCACGTCCTCGACTTCGTTGACGCTCTTTGTGTCCTCGTTATCGTCAAAGAACTCATCTTCCGTCTTGAGGATGGGGATGGTGTAGCACATGCACTGAGGATGCCATCCCATGAACTTGAAATCCTTGCGGTACTTCCCTTTCAGGCAGTCGCATATGTCCTCCACATGCTTGCCGTTCTGTGTCACCTTGACCTCATACCCCACCACGAAGTCGAACGACTTCCACCGCTCCTGCTCCGCCTTCCGGTAAGCCATGTTTATCTCCGTCCGCGCCAACCGCTGGGCGTTGCGTGCCGATGAACGGTATACACCGCGTCCCGGATGGTAGGCTTCCGGATCTGCATCGATAAAATGAACCTTGCCGTTCGCTCCCGTGACTTTCTGTTTCCATTTACGCTGCCAATTCCCATCCCCGTCCTTATAGCGGAACCGCCGGAACATCATGTCAGGCTCGTTGAGATACCGCTTGATATCTGCCGCAAGTTCCATCGCAGACGTTCCCGGCTCGATCGCTGCGCTCAGAGCCATTTCCAACTCGGTCTTATACTGCTCCGAGAGATTCCACACCCTTTGCGAGAGATTCATGCCGGCCGCCTTGCGCTGCTGGAACGCTTTCAGTGCATCAGGATCTGTCTGAAAGTACCGTGCATATTCATCCCCGGCTTTCGTGGATCCGGTATAAGCTTTCAACAGTTTTTGTGCCACCAAGTCCTGCACGAGGTTCGATTCTTTCCATTCTGCCGAAGTTCCCGCCATCACGATTCCCCTCATTTCGGAGACATATTGCGCCTGCAGCTCTTTCAATGCCTTGCCGGTTTCCGGATAATCGGACCATAAGAATTGCCCTGCGGGGTCATGTCCTGTGGATAAGGCAATTTTTGCAGCCTCCTTGTTCAGCTTGTCGTAAAGCTGATTTATGAGGGTCGCATAACGTTCGATTCGCTTGCGGTGTTCAAGAGCGGCTTTGCGAGAGTTTGGAATCTTCGGCTTCGGCATAGGTTATTTCTTTTGCCATGTCTATCTCAAATCACATATACACATCCATAGCCGACACCACGCTTCGTTTCGCGGACTCGGCATCCTCTTCGCGAATATATTCCATTGTCTTGACAGGATCAGCAGATAATCCGGCAAGCTGAATAGACTCCTGCTGGCTGATTACCGGTTTACCACCGTTTGCCTTGACATACTTGTTTATCTCGGCTTCCTCGCTCTTGAGTTGGAAGGGTGTGATTATATGCTCGACACCCACGTTGTCAATCTCCGATGCCCATTCAACCTTCATCTGCCTGAGGAACGCCTTGATGATGTTG